>PMYF01000621.1 GCA_003171295.1 Acidobacteriota bacterium
TCTAGAAAATGAATTTCAAGCCGAACTGCATGATTCGCGCCGGCCAGGCGGCGCTGACTTGGCCATTGGTTCGATTGATGGTGGTCCCATCAGGCAGGGTGGCAGGCCCACAGGGGCTGCCGGGGGGGGTCTGGCCGTCGCAGCCAGCGTTGGTTCCGGGAGTCCCCGCGCTGTTCATTCCCCATTGCGGATGGTTGAAGGTATTGAACGTCTCCCAGCGGAACTGGAGCGTGGAGTGGTCGCCTCGATGCCACGGAAGTTCGAAATCCTTGAGTAGGGCCATGTCCCAGTTGTTGCGTCCGGGGCCGGTCAGGACATTGCGGCCCATATAACCAAACATCCCCGGCTGACCATCGGCGCGAAGTTGGTCGAAGGTGACCTGACCGATCGTGTTCGGGTCAAACCAAGCAGGGGTTGGCCCGAATTCGGGGTCGTTTACCACGCCTTTCTTAATCTGCAGTCTGCCCAACGAGTTGCACTTTACTCCCTCGCCGATTCCGCTGCTCAAGCCGCTGATGCCGCAGCCAAAATCGTAGGGCACACCGGTAAAGAAGCTGGTGATGCCGCTCACTCTCCAGCCACCCAGCACGCCCCGGGTCAGGGCGCTCGAACTCGTCTTAAAGAACGGCAGTGCGTAGATGTAATTCATCACCAACACCTGCGTACGGTTTATGTCCGAGGTGGCGCGCCAGCGCGCCAGGTTACTATCATCGATCCAGGAGAAAGAAGAGGAGTTGGAGACGTCGTCAATCGCGTGCGACCAAGTATAGGAGGCCTCGACCATCAATCCTTTTCCGACGGTGTGGCGCAAGTTCACTTGCAGGGAGTCATAGTGCGAGATGGCGCTGGTCTCCCGCATAAACACATTGCTGTAGCCCCGGTAGGGAAGGAAGTGAATATTCGGGGCCTGGTTGTTGATTAAAACATTCTGCACGTCGCAGCTTCCGGTCGCATCGCAACCTTGAACGCGTCCAGCCAGCTCGGGCGCCTGCATGGAGCCCACCCCAATGGGAACCTGGTCCAGTTCGCGGCTTCGTGCCAAGTGGCGCCCCAGATTGCCAACATAGCCCACGCTGAGCAGATTGCTGCCCGAAAACTCGTGCTGAATCCCCAGGCTGAATTGCTGAGTGCTTGGCCACTTCGTAGTCTGAGAGAGAGTGTAGATGTAGGACGTGCCGACCGCACCGGGAACGATGTTCTGGTAGCCCTTGATGTTATAGCCGGAGGTAGACAGGGCCACGGGGGGATTCCCTGAGAGGCCTTCCGCGTTGGATTCATTCCCATTCATCATTTCGTAGTAGATGCCATAGCCGCCACGCACGACCGTCTTTCCCTTCCCAGTGGGGTCGTAGGCAAATCCAAAACGGGGGCCCAGGGTCCCACGTGACGCCACCGTGCAGCCTGGCGGAATGCCCCCGCTGCCGCACTCAACCAACCCGTTGCCGTAGGTGGTGTAGTCGTGCCCGTGGCCCGTCGCGGGGTCGAGCACCAGATTGCCGTTGGCATCCAGCAAGGCTTCTTTCCCTGGGTCGTAGAGACTCGGGATGAAACTCGAGTCCACGGTCGGATGGGACACGTCGTGCATCGCCACAAATAGTTGGTAGCGCGCCCCGAGGTTCAATGTGAGTTTGCGGTTCACCTTCCAATCGTCCTGCAAGTAGGGCTCGAAGACCGTCATGCGCCAGTGGCCCTTGGGGTCGCCACCCACGGGACGGCCATCCATGGTCCCTGTTCCTTCCATATACTGGCCCATGCGGCCAAGGTACATGTCGGCCAAAGCGTTTCCGGTGGTCACCGAATCCCATGCCGTGAACTGCATCAATCCCTGAGGGTCGGCGATACTGAGGTCTTCGTTTTTTCGGAACTTCTCGAAATACAACCCGAACTTTAGAGTATGTTTTGAGACCGTCCAGGCGAGGTTGTCCTTCCACGTGAGTATGGGATTGGAAGTAAACCAGGGAAGGATCCACGCATCGCCCCCTGCGCAGCCGCCGGAGAATGGTACGCCGCCGCAAACGAGGACACCAGGGAGCAGAGGATTGCTCCGGTTGGGTGGAAACAAGCCGTTTGCTGTCCAGCTAGGAGGCTTGTTCAGCGACCCCGCGGGCGAATTGGAGTGCGGGTCGAGAAGGAACGATTCATTATCCTGCCCGTAGGACATGACAAACTCGTTCATCAGGCTGGGCTTGAAAGTTTGGGTCAGATTGACCACGGCGGTCTTGCCTGGGGTGTTCCACCTGTCTTTCACGGTGTCGTAGCTGTTGAATGCCCAACCTGGGACGAGCCAGATGCCCACCGCATCCTGGGTATAGCGGACGAAGACGCGGGTCTTATCCGTAAGGTTGTGGTCCACGCGGATCTGTTCCTGCCGCCAATCGTTCGGAACGCTGGGAGCCGAGAGGTAACCGACCACGCCATTATTGGGCAAGGGGAAAAAGCCATCGAGCAGGGCTTTGCCATTGGGATCGATGGGAACAACGTCGCCTTGGAAGGGAGCACCTGTGTCGGGGCTGATAGGCAGTGCGCAGCCGGAAATCGCCGGGTTGAAATTCGCGGAGGCTGGGTCGCACTCGCTGAAGTCACCCTGCCGCATGCGCAGAGAAGGCGTGAGCGTCGAGATGACCTCCCCCTGGCGATACTTGTGCCAATTCTCTGACCAGAAGAAGAACGTGCGGTTCTTAGCGGTGTTGTAATGGCCAGGGATGAACAACGGCCCTCCCAGGTTATACCCGAAGTCATTCCACTTCAGGGGAGTCATGGGTGCCCGCCCGCCCGGCGGATTGATCTGCCGGTTCACAAACCAATCATTAGCGTCGAACTGGTCGTTACGCACATATTCGAACAAGGTGCCATGGAAATCGCGGGTGCCCGATTTGGTGGCCACTTGGATGGTGGCCCCGGCGTGCTTGCCCATGTCTGCGCCATAATTGGAAGTCGAGATGCGAAACTCGGCGATGGAGTCCAGGCTGGGAGAAGTGAAGAGCGTCCATCCAGAACCTTCATCCGTGTTGTTCCCGCCATCGACCTCCCAATTGTTATAGGGGAGCCGCCCGCCGTTAAACGAAATGCCCGTGAAGGAATGGCCGACCACCGAGGGGTCCCAGCCCTCGCTCGGCGCGGCGCCAGGAATCAACGAGGCGAGTTGAATGAAGTTGCGGCCGTTCAGTTCCAGGTCGGCAATCTGCGAACCCGTCACCACGTCGGAGACCGCCGCCGATTCCGTTTCCACCTTGGGAACGCCGCCGGTGACGGTGATTTCTTGCGTAAACGCGCCCACGGTCAATGGCAGGTCCACCCGCAGGGTCTGCCCTACGGCCACCGCAAAACCCGAGCGTACCAGTGACTTGAAGCCTGGCGAACGAACTTCCACGAGATAGTTGCCGAGGGGTATCTTGGCGGCGAGGTATTCGCCTGCGGCATTCGATTCGAGCTCACGCGTAAATCCCTTTTCGGGATTTGAAACCTTGACCTTCGCCCCGGGGATCACCGCCCCGGAAGAATCAGTTACCGTACCTACGATCGTAGCCGTATCTTGTGCGTTAAGCGCGAAGGAAAACGGAAGGACAAGCAGAATGAGGAAGAAGAGAGTTTTCACGGCACTCCTCCACCGAAGTTACGGCCTTGCGTCAGCCTCCGAAGTTCTCACTTCGCCGGACCCAGGTAGCGGTCGAGCCAAGCCAGCGTTTCCTTGATGATTTCGTTTCTGGGAGGGATGTGGTCAGTGTCGTACAGGACCAGGCGCTTGTGCTCGATCGGGGTTCCTAACAAATCAAACATCGGCTTTGCCGTTTTCTCCATTGGGCAAATAGTGTCGTACTTGCCGTTTAACATCAAGGTTGGGATTTTCACTCGGGTCACATAATTGATCTCATCCCCCTCGGGAAGATTGGGTCCCTGAATACATCCGCCTATTAAGACGCTGACTTTGAGACGTTCCTCCACGGCGGGAATAAGCGGCCCGTGAAGTGCGCCTCGACTGACTCCGTAGAAGGCGAGCTTTTCATGGTCAATATCCTGGCGGGTCTCCAGGTAGTCGATAGATCTTCTGAGATCTTTGACATGTTGAACGACCAACTCATGGTGCTTATGGGGACTAGAGAAGGCTGCCATGGTGGCATCATTCCGGCGCTCGAAGGTCCCTTTATAGACAGGCCAGAGGACGGCACGACCGTTCTTCACGACAAAAGAGAGAAAGGCCTGGAATTGAGCATCGTTTTCGAGGTTTTGGCTCGATCTTTGAAATACTGGAGAAGAGGTTGGATCATAGATGACTGCTTGATAGGGAGGGGCGGCATTCTTGGGAAGGAAAAGATAGGCAATAATGCGCTCTCCGCCGTAAGCGGCATCATACGTTATCTTCTCCTTGGCCCAGCCTTGAGGGCTATCTTGCCTCGATTCCACGCGTGCCTTCAGGTCCGTCTTGTCATAGGAGTATTGCTCTTTGTAAACCTGAAAAACAGGGTCCGCGACCGGCTTCTCTTTGTAGAGATCTTTGTATTCATAAACTCCTGCCATTTGAAAGGCTGCCCGAGGTATCCTTCCGACATCCGGATAGAGCACGCATCGAAAACCGTTTTTGGCGGAACGGTCCACGGGGGGAGCCTGACTCGGATCGCCGAACATGTAGGTGTTATCGTCCCAGGCGCCTCCCCTGATCAATCTTCCTTTCGACGTTTCGTTCCAGCACCATTCCCTCACGTTCCCCGCCATGTCGTACGCGCCGTGGGACGTTATGCCTTGAAGGCTCCCTACGGGAACAGGGCCTTTTCCGTTGAAATTGCTAAAGCGATCATAAAAACCGAAGCCTGCGAGAACTCCCTCCTCGATCAAGGGAGCAGACTCGCCTCTTGTCAGACCCCAATGAGCCCCTGTGGGCAGGCTTTTCCCTCGAAATTCCGCATACGCTGCTGCCTCGTACCAACTGATTCCTGAAACCGGATAATCACCCTGTCCCTCGGGATAGTCTCCGGCTTGCCATGTAGCAGGGCCTGGTTGACCTGACTGGTCCACGAATCCCTTGACCGCTTCTTCCCAAGTCAGTTCTCTTCCGTCCTTAATGAATCGCTGCGTCCAGTATTTCTTGTTCCTGTATCCGCCGCTGCTGACGAATTCCTTGTATTGGTTGTTCGTAACTTCGTACTTGTCGACATAGAAGTCGGGCAATTCCCCTATATCCGTTTTCGCTCCCGATACCCTCACCATGCCTGGCGGAATGCTCCCTTTCTTGTCCAGGACTCTTGCGAGATCGTACGGAATGCGCGCGTGATCTTCTTTTTCGGAGTAATCGAAAGTGGATGCTGCCGCCAGGACAGTCTCATAGCCTTCCTTTTCCATTTTCCATCTGAAAACTCCGATGGGCATTCTGATCTTCTCGATAGGCGAAACACCCAGATATTTCCATTCACTGTCCGGCGCAGTGTATTCCTTCATGTAGATCTTCGCGCCGGGTGGCTCGGTTTTGATGTTTATCCTCACGGAACATTTTGCGAAGAGTTCGGCCAGCTTGGGATCGCGCGGAATGTACGCCTCTGCCTTTTCCGCAAGTGTGTAGCCAGCAGTGAGGTCTGGCCAAACATTGTAATTTCCAACCAACCGCGCGATCTCAGGGAGGGCTTGTTCCCTCGCCCAGCGGATTTTGGCTTGGCGGATTAGAAACCACCGGCCAAAGATGCCTAGCGCAAGCAGGAAAACCAAAGCCGGGATAGCAACTCGCGGATTGCGAACCTGGCGGAGGAGCCCGCGGAGATTCAACGGCCCGGCTTCCGCGTCGTGTTTCAGGCGCTTCAAATCTGCGCAGAGTTCCGACGCGTGCTGGTAGCGAACCTCGCGATCCTTCTCCAGCGCCTTGGCGATGATTTCTTCCAACTTCGCCGGCAGCTTGGGATTCAACTGCAAGGCTGAATGCGGCGTCCGGTTCAAGATCGCGTCAAAGATGACGGCTAGCGTGTCCCCGCTGAAGGCCTGCTTGCCGGTGGCCATCTCATAGAGCACCGCACCAAAACTAAACAAGTCCGTGCGTGCATCGAGCGCCTCGCCCCGCGCCTGCTCTGGCGACATGTACTCCAGCGAGCCCGCCACTGCTCCCAGCCTGGTCAGCGACGTCTCCCCGGTCGTCGAATCACCCGTCAATGTTTCGCCGTCGGCACCCTGCGGCAGCCGCTTGGCCAGCCCGAAGTCTAGAATCTTGGCCTGCCCCCGCGTCGTCACGAAAATGTTCGCCGGTTTGACGTCACGATGGATGATACCCTTGGCGTGCGCAGCCATGAGGCCGTCGGCAATCTGGATGGCCAAGTCGAGCACGGTCTCTGGCGGTAGGGGCGACCCGTGTGGTTGCCCGCAGGCGGGCACGAGGCTCGTCCCTACGATCTTTTCCTTCAGCGTTTCCCCCTCCAGATACTCCATTACGATGAACGGCTGCCCGGCGTGCTCACCAATGTCGTAAATGGTGCAGATGTTGGGATGATTGAGCGCCGAGGCGGAGCGCGCTTCACGCCGGAAGCGTTCCAGAAACTTGCGGTCATCGGCCAGTTCTTCGGGCAGGAACTTCAAGGCTACCGGCCGACCCAACTGCAGGTCCTCTGCTTTGTAAACCACCCCCATCCCGCCCCGCCCCAGCTCGCCCGTGACACGATAGTGCGAGACTTCCTTGCCGATCAGAGTGCCGGGTTCTGTATCTCCAGCGCCGACCGGTTCTGCCGCTGCCGGGCTTTGGGGGGTGCGTACGGGTTTCCCTTGCGTAGGGGATTCCGCGGCCGTGTCCACGGTGCCGATAAACCGGTACCCCCGCCGCGGCAGCGTCTCCACGTAGCGCGGATCCTCCGCCGAGTCACCCAAGGCCTCTCGCAGCCGATTGATCGCCGCATTGATGCTGTGCTCGAACTCCACCACCGTATCGTGGGGCCAGAGCCGCTTCTGCAAGTCCTCGCGGGTAACCACTTGGCCGGGCCGCTCCAGCAGCATGGCTAAAACTTCAATGGGCTGTCCTGCCAGCTTGATCTTGATGCCGTGTTTGAGCAGTTCACCAACGTGAGGGTTGAATTCGAAGGCGCCAAAGCGAAGGCAGCGGGCGGAGCGTTGGGCGTCATGCATTGCGGACGCCTCTCTTTTCAGAGGGAAGCCAGTACGGAGCGAGAGTCGAGCTGCAAGCAGTAACGACTGCTTCCCCTAGACATTTAGACTGGGGCAGAGTTTAGCACCGGGATAGCTAAAGTCAAGGCCACTATCCCCACGTCCTGATCCCTCTCCTACCAACTTCAACTCCTTTGCGAATAATGAGTTCCCGTATGACCTCAGCTTTAAGACAGGTATGACCTTGCTTGCATTGAGGTAGCTGACTACCTACTTACAAATGGGCGTCACCAAGCGGCCCGCCTAGCCCGCAGTCACAGCCGGCGGGCAGAGAGGTGACGACCATGAAACGGTCTTTCCAAGGCTTCGTTCTAGTTACCACACTTTTGACTTTTGCCCCCCAGGCTCTACCACAGGATTATGACGGAACCCCACTGAGGATCCGCGTGCGGGTCCACAACTACGCTCAGGTTGCGAGCGAAATCCTGGTCCCGGCGGAAGCCCAGGCGGCAGAAATCCTTGGCAAGGCGGGGATCGAGATCACTTGGAGCAACTGCGATCCCGCCAAGGCAAGTCTGGCTGATGCCGCCGAGTGCAATCAACTTATGAGGCCGACCGAATTGGGTGTGAGAGTCCTCCCCTACTTTGGAGTCGGCGCTGGCATCACGAAGAAAACCATGGGCCTTGCGGTGGGCAACCTCGCCAGCATCTCGGTGCGCCGGGTCAAAGAAGAGGCTACGGAGTTTGGAGTGCAGCCCTGCGAAGTGCTGGGACCCGCGATCGCGCATGAAATCGGGCACCTGCTGCTACAGCAGGGGCATTCTCCTACGGGGATCATGCGGGCCCACTGGCGAAGGGAGGACTATGAACGCGCCCCCCGAGGCGCCTTCACGTTCACCAGCGAGCAGGGTGAGCAGATGCAGGCCGAGGTCTCAAAGCGTGTTCAAGCTCAGGGCGCTGCGGAAGTCGCAACCGCGACTGTTACGAAATAGGGACGTTCATTGTCGATTGCTCAATTGTTGAATCCATCGTCACTGAAGTTCAGCCGTCGAAAGCGGCCCCCGGAGCATTGCTTTTGCCGACCAGTAATCTCTGCCCCCATGCTGAAAAGGTGTGTAGCCCGATG
>PMYF01000412.1 GCA_003171295.1 Acidobacteriota bacterium
GTGTTTCCATGTGGGTCATTCTCACATTCGTGGTGGATTTTGCCGGTTTGAATCCTTAGCTGATCTATCATAGCCGGGAAGGGATGGGAATAGCGATCTCGGATGGGCCGTTACGCTTTCGAAAAAGGCGTGCTGGCCTGGCGGCTACGGGCCAGTCTCGAAGCCAAACCAAAACCGGTAGACTCCAGTTATCAGTGGTTGAAAAATCGGGGGCACGTCATGGGTACAAGCATTGGCTGAAAAGAGTTTGACAAAGGGGAAGGATTTGATATATCAGTGATTGTGCTCGAAGCAGGCGGGTTGTTCTCAACTGTAGCGGCGTGCGAGTGCCCGCTCCTTCGCAGTCTGAATCCATGCGGAGGAGCACTACTTTGTCAGGAGTGATACTCATGAATCGGAGACAATTTCTTGCATCGGCCGCCGCTTTGGCGGCAAGCTCCGCCTACCCCAGTCTGGCGCAAACGCAGGGGCAGTATCATGGATTTCCCCCCTCGCTGCTGAAGGACGATCCTTATATCGAGAACCCGCCCATCCCCGAATATCATTCGGCCCCGGCGAGCGCCTATGAAGCCTTCCGGGATATTAAGTTCAGCATCCGGATACACTGGGGAATCTACTCGATATGGCATCGTGGCCCCGAGTCCTGGCCCTTCCTCACAATGTCGTTCGAAGATCGCCAGACCTACAACAACCTGTATAAGACCTGGAATCCCGCGGGCTTCGATGCGAACGAATGGATGAACGCTTTCCAGGAAAGCGGCATGCAGATGTTTGCCTTCACCTCCAAGCATCACGAGGGCTTCTCCATGTTCGACACCAAAACAAGGGTGAAGAACCGGGCCAACTGGACAGCCGCCGGAGGTCCAAGGATGGAATCCTGCGACCTTGCCTACTCCATCATGGAGACGCCGTTCCGGCGGGATATTGTGAAGGAACTTTGCGACGCCGCGCACAAACGCGATATGAAGATCGATCTTTATTTCTCGCATCCGGATTGGTATGACGCGGATTTCCGGCCCTATGTCGCGCACCCGCTGCAAATTCCTTCGTCAACCCAATGGATGAACCAGCGCGACGTCGAATTCACGCGGCAGCGGCTGGGGAATCATGCCGTTATTGTTCCCGATCCGACGGACGCCGAGGTGAAGCGCATGATGGAGAGGCATCGTGCGCAACTGGTCGAGTTGCTGACCAACTATGGAAAGATCGACACGATGTGCCTGGACATGTGGCTGGGGCCGCGCGTCTGGCCCGAGCTTCGCAAGACGTTGCTGAAGATGCGCGAGCTTCAGCCGCAGGTGATGTTGCGAAGGCGCGGCATTGGGAACTACGGCGACTACTACACACCGGAGCGTGTGGTACCTGGATCGCAAGAGACATCCGATAAGCCGTGGTTCACCATTTACCCGCTGGGTACCGACTTCTCCTACGACCCGGACGCCGCAAACTACAAAGGCACGCGATGGATCGTGCGGAATCTGGCAGACACCGTCGCCAAAGGCGGCGGCCTGCAGATCGGCGTCGGTCCCAGCGCCCACGGTGAGTTTCACCCCGAGGCGATCCGGCAGATGAAGGGTGCGGGTGAATGGCTGGAGGTGAACGGCGAAGCAATCTATGCCACGCGCCCGCGCGAGGGCACGCTCTGGTCGGAAGGCGAGACGGTTCGCTATACGCGGTCGAAGGACCGGCGGTTTGTCTACGCGATCCTGACTGCATGGCCCGGAACGCATGTAACGCTTAAAACCATTCGGCCCAGGGATGGCTCCAAAGTAACTCTTCTGGGTTCAAAGGCAGAACTGCCATGGAAGTTCGATTCGGCGCAAGGGACGATCATTGCTTTGCCAGAGAATCTGCAGCAAGCTGGTAACAGGCCGTGCGATTACGCATGGAGCTTGAAATTCGAAACGACGTAAGCTTCAGTGAACGGAAAATGGGCGCTGCTACGCACAACACTTGATGATCACCGAAGCGGTTGGTTTCAATCCGTTCACACGCACCGTTTACAAGACGCGTGTCCAGCGCAACTAGCGTAGTGCGACATGCAGGATGACGATTATCCCAAAGAACGGAAGCCGCGAGAAGTTCCTGTGATTGCGTGGTTCGCTACTTCGTAACAACAGAAAGATAACCGACAGAATTAGTGGCGCCCGACACTAGCAACGCTCGGGCAGAAGCTTCTGCTAGGCGAAGCTTTCTTAGAACGTGTATCAAGAGCTATCTTACCAAGGGGGGAACCATGGATTACTCTCGCTGCCGCGCCGTGTTTGGAACTTTGGCAATTGTGTCCTTATCTCTGTCTTGCCTGTCCGCTTCGTGCTTCTCGCAGCGGCAGAAGCATGCGGAGGCAGAGAGATTATGGATGAATAAGAACCTTTCAGCGGACGAGCGCGCCGACCTGGCGATGAAAGAAATGACGCTCGACGAGAAGATCCAGCTTCTGCATGGAAACGGGATGCCGATGTTCGATCCGCTTACTCCCGTGACCGCCCTGTCGAACCGTGGCGGGGGCTACGGGATTGGGATTCCGCGGCTGGGGATTCCGGCGCTCGATATGTGCGACGCGGCTTACGGCGTCCGAGGCAGCGCGCAGAACGGGCGCTATTCGACGGCCTTGCCTGCAGATGTGGCGTTGGCGGCAAGCTGGGATACCGCGGCGGCATTTGAGTATGGTGCGCTCATCGGGCGTGAGCTGCGGGCGCAGGGCTACAATATGTCGCTTGGCGGCGGCGTGGATATTACGCGCGAACCGCGCGACGGGCGGACGTTTGAGTATCTGGGCGAAGACCCCGTGCTGGCTGGAACCATAGTGGCCAGGCTGGTTGCCGGAGTTCAGTCGCAGCACATCATCGGCGATATCAAGCACTATGCGTTTAACGACCAGGAGAGCGGACGCGGTTGGGTCAATGTGAATATCGGCGAACGGGCGGCGCGGGAGAGCGACTTGCTCGCCTTTGAGATTGGCGTCGAGCAGGGCCACCCGGACGCTGTGATGTGCGCGTATAACCGCGTGAATGGCGTCTTTTCCTGCGAGAATAATTACCTTCTGAATGAAGTGCTGAAAAAGGACTGGAAATTCCCCGGGTTTGTGCTCTCGGACTGGGGAGGAACACACAGTCTTGAAAAAGCTTCGGCCGCAGGACTGGATCACGAGGAGGGCGAATCGTTTTTTTATGGGGAACGCTACAAGGCAGCGGTGGAGTCGGGGAAGATTTCCATGCCGGAATTGGATGAGCACGTCCACCGCATCCTGCGCTCAATGTTTGCCGCGGGAGTGATCGATTATCCGCAGTGGCGCAGCGTTGTGGATCCGTTTGCCGGCCGGGAGGTGGCGCTGAAGATCGAAGAGGACAGCATTGTACTGCTCAAAAACGACCGCGCCGCGCTGCCGCTCGATGCCGCAAAGATTCACACCATTGCGGTCATTGGCGCACATTCCGATGCGGGCATGATTTCGGGCGGCGGTTCGGCGCAGGTAGATCCTCCGGGAGAAAAGGCCTTCATCGCTTCGCCCGAGGCCCCCACTCCCCCGAACGTGGAGGTTTGGTTTCCCACTTCGCCGCTGAAGGCAATTGAGGCCAGGGCGCCCCATGCCATCGTCAAGTACGATTCCGGCGCCGACCCCGCAGCGGCAGCCGCCATGGCAAAGGGAGCGGATGTAGCCATTGTGTTTGCCTATCAATTCGAAAGCGAGGGCTCAGACCTGCCCAATCTTTCCCTTCCCGGGAATCAGGATGACCTGGTCGCCCGGGTGGCGGCGGCCAATCCGCACACCATCGTGGTCCTGGAAACAGGCAGCCCGGTGACCATGCCATGGGTAAAGGCGCCGGCAGCGATTGTGGAGGCATGGTACGCCGGCAGCGACGGCGCCAATGCCGTCGGCAATGTACTTTTCGGTACGGTCAATCCGAGCGGCAAGCTGCCGAATACCTTCCCGGAGAGCGAGGCCGATCTGCCCCATCCGACCCTTGTGAAGCCGCCGCCTGAGTCGCGGCATTTCTCCGGCCATGTTTCCCCGCTGCAGGAGGCCAAGGGTTTGCCGCCTTTTCAGGTCGATTACACCGAAGGCGCCGAGGTTGGCTATAAGTGGTATGACGCCCAGAAGAAACTTGTGCTGTTCCCCTTCGGCTATGGACTCTCTTATACCAGTTACGGCTATTCGGGCCTGTCTGTCGCTCCGGGAAAGACGATCAAGGCGACATTTACGGTTGCGAACACCGGCGCACGCGCCGGGGCGGAGATCGCGGAAGTCTATGCATCGCTACCGGCCAGCGCCCAGGAGCCTCCCAAGCGGTTAGTGGGCTGGAGCAAGGTTCAACTCAACTCCGGAGAAAAACGGACCGTAACGGTGGAAATCGATCCCAAGTATCTGTCGATCTTTGACGTACAAAAGGATGAATGGACGCTTGTTCCGGGAGACTACACGATTCTGGTTGGAGGTTCGTCGCAGGACCTTCCGTTGAAGGCAGTTGTCAGCCTGAGATAGGTTCATCCTGGGGCAAGCGCATTTGGAATTTCGTTGAACCTGCGGTGACACTTCCGGCATGAGGGCGCGAAGCGCGCTTTTGCGGGAGGGTTCATGCCATGTCCTGTAAAGACACCTTGGCCTAGTGTGGTGTCTCCAAAGTTTGTCACATAAATCGTGCATCCCAAATGCAGGTCCTTCGACTCCGTTTGGCCCAAATGCGGGCCAAACTCCGCTCAGGATGACTGCTTTGTTTTTGATGCGAACTTCGGGGACAGGACACTAGGTGTGGTGAGTCAGAAGTTCATTGAAGAACAACCGCAGATCCCCATTCGACTCGTTCGCTGCGGCGAACTCGCTCAGGGCAGGCTTTCGACTCATTTTGGCGCAAAACGCGCCAAAATTCGCTCAGGATGACAGCTTATTTGTGATGCGAACTTCGGGGACAGGACACTAGGTGTCGTCCTCATCGCTGCCGTCCGCTTCTTCTTCTTCGACGCCGCCATCGTCGTCCTCATCCTGTTCGCCGACCACTTCGCCGTCACATTCGTCGTAGTAGGGGCAGGTTTTGCATTCATCGCTTTCAAAGCACTTGATTTTCACGGGCGCGAGCTCGTCGCCGTCGCTGGTGCGGGCGATGGACTCCACCTGGTTGCTGGAAGGAAATCTGGGTGAGGTGGGCGCGAACTGCGAGGCGACCTGAAGGCCGTAGATGAGACGGCCGGCGTTGGTTCCGTCGATGCGGCCGTCGGCGAGAGCGCCGATGACCTGGGAGAGAGCCATCAGAATGGAGGCGCGATCCTCCAGAGCGGGCAAATCGAGTTTGGCTTTCGACGATCTCTGGCGGAGGAGGGCGCGGTGAATGCGGTCGTGGTGGTAGCAGTAGGGCATGTCTTTGAGGGCGGCAGCGTGGCAGCGCGATCCATCGGGCAGAATATGACGGCATTCCTTGTACATGGGACGATTTCCCTCCGCGTAAATTGACAACGCCGGAAATGGGGTAAAAGCGGGCCTCCGCGGCGGCGGGAGGGCCTCAGTTTACTTTCTGATTACCGGGGGGTACCCCTCCCCACTTCTGAAAATAAGTGCAGTGGTTTCATAAGGTTAGCGCAAGTTTGGTGCGCTAATCGGCTGATTCCACAGGGCTTGCCTGCAGATGTTTCTCCGCAAAGGAGTTAGCAGCAGGGAACAGGGATCAGGGAACAGGGAACAGTGGTCCGTGGACCGCGATCCGGAGTCAAAGACGCGAATGCGGCGGACAAAGTCCGCCGCGCCGAGAGCCTGGTTGGACGCTTATGGAACAAGTATGCGCACAAAGGGGGAAATTACCGGCAAAGTTGGAGAAAGAATTTGGGGAGTGTTTTCAGTGGGTTGCGGAGAAAAAGGGCTGGGAGGGGCTTGCGTGGCCGGCGAGGATGAGGCTGGCGGNNATCCTCGTGGTCCGCTTCCGGCCTGTTGAGGCTCGTGGTCTCCCAGGTCCCCAAATGCGAGGGACCTGGGGCACCCCCCTGTCGTGGTAAGTTTGCTTTCCAGGGAACCGGGCCACCCGCCGGGCCGGTTCAGGAAAGCGCGGAACCGCCCGGTTTTTAGGCTGCAAAATGCAGCTTTGGTCTTGCAATATCCCTCAGGAACGGTAGAATTCAACGGCATCGGGCCAAAGAAAGACGACTTCGACTGAAGGAGATGAAGACGATGAGTAGATCGTGGGGGATGTTCCTCGTGACCGTTGTGGTTGGCCTGGCGGCCTTTGTGACCGGACCAAAGATTTGGCCCGCGGGCCCCGACGTTCCCATGCCGCCGGCGAATCTTCTGCCCGGCTACATAGCGCTCTCGGCCGTTGAGGCTCTGGCCTTTGGTTTTGCCGTGGCGTTCGCCGTATTGGGATGGCCGGCGATCCGCGGCTTGCGTCTTGGGGCGCCATGGCTCAACAAATTGTTGTTCGTCACTCTTTGCTGGTTCATGGGGAATTGGTGGGCGCACGATAACCTGCACATGCACAACGGTCTCAACATGCATGGGCTACTCTTTATTGAAATTGCCTTCCACCTGACTATGCTGGCATGCGGGGTGACTCTGACGCTGGGCCTCATTCGTCTTGCCAAGCGCGCGGCGGCCGGAAACGCGGCCTGATCCGTGAACCAGGCCATCCTCATTCGCCTGGCGTGGAATCCAACGAAATCGAGGAACAGGGCCTGATCCGCAGGCGCCGGCTCCAGTGACAAGGAAGGGCCGGCAGGGCCTTCAAACCGAAATGCCGTCACGGCGAAACCGATTGCAAGGCGGCGGGACCCGCGTTGCGCCCGCGCACTAGGGCCTGTTCACACTACCTGGACAGATGGCGTTGCGCGCAAAAATTGGGTCAGACGCGGCGGAGGCCGAAGGCTGTGGCAGGCCCCCAGTCGAGGCCGACAACAAAGTATGGCCCGATTTTTCCGCGCAACCCGAAGGGACGGGGCCAATTTTCCCGATTTCGGCGTCGCTCGTCGCTTCAGTAACTGGTTACAGTGCGCTCCTCACTCCTTGAACTCGAAAAAATTGGCTCCCGTCGCCGCTCCCCAGGTAGTGTGAACAGGCCCTAGTGTCTCTAAAGTTTGTCACAACCATCGCGCATCCCAAATGCAGGTTCCCTTCGACTTCGCTCGTCTGAAGAAACAAAAGCAGGTTCTTCGACTCGGTCGCTGCGGCGGCCTCGCTCAGAATGACTGCCAATGGTTGAACGCTCAGGTTGACAGCTTTGTTTTCGATGCGAACTTCCGGGGCGGGACACGCGTGGATGCTTACACTGAGACCAGAGGTCCATGCGCAATCGGTCCAACACGAGTGGAGCGAGGGAGCCGCAACGAAATGCGTGGTTCCTGCCCCGCGAGCATGGGGCGACTGCGATGCTGTTGACGCCCATGGTGTGCGCCGCGATTCTCTGCCGGGCGTGGCGCTGGAGCGAGCTTGCAACCCTTACGGCCGCGTTCGCCGCCCTGGCAGCCAAAGACCCAGCGGTGGTATTGGCGCGGCAGCGCTTGGTTTGGATGGAGCGGCATCCCGAGACCGCTGCCGCGGCAAAGTGGTTCGCTGCCTGGGTGATCCTTCTTATCCTAAGCGGGCTTGTGCTTCTGGAAACCTGGCCCCGCCGGGCAGTCATCCCGATGGGACTGGGCGTGGGCGTCTTTTCGGCAGTGGCGATCGCGGTCAATATAAAGAACCGCCAGCGCTCGACATGGTTTCAGATTGCCAGCGCCGTGGCTCTCACCTCCAGCTCGCTCGCCACCTGCCTGTCGGCGAGAGGCGCCATCGCGCCCTGGTGCTGGTGGCTGTGGCTCCTGATGGCCATGCAGGCGGCTGCGGGAATCCTGGTGGTGCACGCCCGGCTGGACGCGCGGATCGCGTTGCGCGGAACCGGATTCGCCACGGACCGTTTCCGGCGCGCGGCCCAGGCCGCGATCATTGCGCTAGCCTGCGCCGCAGCGGCTGCCGCCATCCTTGCGCGCGGCTGGATCGCCCTGGCGCTGCTGCTGGCTGCGACAGGCTACGGGTACGATCTCCATCGCCAACGCGATCCCGCAAGCCTCCAGATGCCACTGAAGAAGGTGGGCCAACAGGCGCTGGCGCTTTCTTCTCTTTTCGCAGGCCTGCTCATCCTGGGGTTCTGGTAAGCGGATGAGGTTTGCGCCTGGATGGCCGGCCACGATAGAAACGTGGACGCGATGGCTCCCGCCATGAGCGAGACAGCGAGCCCTTGAAAGATGGGATCGGTGAGGATGACGCCGGCGACGAGAAGCAAACGCAGATTCCGCGACTTCGTGGGCGGGCGGACTGAGCGAGTATGTGCAGGCGCTGAGGCAGTTGCCGGGTGGAGCGATCTGACGGTGATCAGTAGTCAGTGGTCAGTGACCGGAGCCATGGGCGGCGATTCGGGCTGGAGGGATGAGCGGACGCGGGCCATGATGCCGAGGTAGTAGGCGAGATTGTGAATGGAGTTCAGCGTGGCGGAGAGCGGTTCGCCGGCCTGCATGAGATGGCGCAGGTAAGCGCGGGAGTAGCGGCGGCAGACGGGGCACGAGCAGGCGGGATCGGGCGGGGACTGGTCTTCAGCGTATTGCTTGTTCTTGATGTTGAGGCGGCCCTCGCTGGTGAAGAGCAGGGCGTGGCGTGCGGCGCGGGTGGGCAGGACGCAATCCATCATGTCGACACCCATGCGCGCGTAGTGCTCGATTTCGTCGGGGTAGCCGACGCCCATGACGTAGCGGGGCNNTAGCCGTCGAAGTCCATCTCGACCAGGCGCTCGGCGCACTGGCGGCGGAGGTCGCGGTACATGCCGCCCTGGACGATGCCAAAGAGGCGCTGCGCTCCAAGTTCCATTTCGGAGCGGGAGGAATCATTCCCAGGTTCCCAAGTGCAAGGGATCTCCACCCCACGGACGAAGACCTGTCCGCGGGGACCCCGGTCCTGGGGCACCCCGGCTCGTGCTGAGCCAAGAACGGGCGATTGAGGGTCGTGCGACCCCACCCAAGCGGAGCTTGGATGGGGCACCCCTTGGTCGTGCCCCGCTTGATCGTGCCAGACGACTTCGTGGCGGTGGGCGCGGAAGTGGTCGAGCGAGCGGCGCGCCCAGGCCATGGTAAGACGGAGGCTCTCTTCGGCGCGGGAGCGCGAGGCGGGATACTCGGTGCACTCGTCAAAGGCCATGCAGATGTCGGCGCCGAGGGCTATTTGAACCTCCACGGAATGTTCCGGAGTAAAAGAGTGCGAACTCCCGTCGAGGTGGGAGCGGAAGCGGACGCCGTCATCGGTGACTTTGCGGAGCGAATTGAGCGAAAAGACCTGGAAGCCGCCGGAGTCGGTGAGCAGGGCGCGAGGCCAGCTCATGAAGCGGTGCAGGCCGCCCATGCGGCGTATGGCCTCGTGGCCGGGGCGCAGATACAGGTGATAGGTATTGCCTAGGATGATTTCCGCGCCGAGGGATTCGAGCACGTCCTGCGGAACGGCTTTGACTGTTCCCTGGGTGCCGACGGGCATGAAGACGGGAGTTTCGACGGTTTGGTGCGGGAGGACGAGGCGGGCGCGGCGGCCACCGGCGGGGGTTGCGGCGAGGAGCTGGAAGGGCGGAGTCACGGAATGATTTTAGCGGACAGGGATTAGGGGTTAGGGGTGCGGGCCGCCCGCCGGGACGTGGCGGGACTATCGTCTCCATCCCCGTGAGTTGACGCGGGAGCAAGCAAAAAGCAGCCGTCCCTACCGCTTGCCCTCCATCTCTTGTTGCAACTCCCACTTGGTGATCTGATCCTGGGCGGCGCGCGCGTCGGGAGCCTCAGGCGCAGCCAGCAGGTAGAGGTGCATCTGGCGAATGGCCTGGTCATATTGCTTGAGCTGGCCGTAGATCAGCGCCGTGTTGTAGTAAAGCTTGGGCACGTAGGGAGCGATGCGCAGCGCTTCGTTGAACTCCGCTAAAGCGCGATCCAGCATGCCATCCTTCAACAGCAGTTCTCCGCGCACCACGCGCCGGCGAGCCTCATCGGGAAGCTCGGGGGGCGTCGGCATCCGGCTGGAGGCCGCAAACATCGCGGCGCGCAGCGTGGAAGCCTCCTGCTCGTTGGCGGAGTAGCTTAGCGCCTGTGCGTATTCCCGTAAGCTCTCGGCATACTTTCCCTGGGCGTCCAACTGCTTGGCATTTGTCAGGTGAGCATTCACGATGGGCTGGACCAGCGCCAGGAATGCGTCTTTCTCTTTCACTGCGGGCAGGCAGCGGGGATCGATGTGGCTGTCAGCGGAAAAATAGATCTCTTGAGCCTTGGCCATATCGCCCTTCCGGGCATAGAGAACGGCGCGATGAATCTGCCGAAGGGACTGGTGAAGGGCCTCCGTCGTCGGTATGACGGCACTGGTCGTGGGTGTCTCCAGCGCTTTCAAGGCTTCGTCCGGGCGATTGCTGTCTTCGAGGACGACACCATAGGAAAGTTGAGCCCAAAAGTTGTCGGGATCGAGAGCGGCCGCTTTCTGGGCCATGGTGAGGGCCTGCTCACGATCTCCGTTCGCGTTGAGCGTGAGGGCCAAGACGGCAAAATCGGCCGCGTCATCTTTTGTCAACGGCACAGCCTGGCGGACGATCTGCAGTTTACGCCGTTTCATGCCAGACGACAGAAGCCCAAACGAGGGCGCGAAAATAGAAATCTCCGCAACCGAGCCCACCGGCCCCTTGAGAAGGTGTTTGATTGGGTAATTAATTTTTGGCAAATAGGACACATCGTGGCCATCAATGCTCTCAATCCACATTGCATTGGCCCCCACGTAAGCGCATTGTTTTTTTGTCTCCGAACTGAGCTCAGGATTGACGCACGGACTCCCCAGATCGAGCAGAGCAACCAGTTGCCGGGCGGTCTCCAGGGCCTGCGGATATTGGCCCGCATAGTACTGGCTTTGAGCCGCGAGCAGGCCTAATCGGAGATCAATATCAATGGGCACATACCCCCATGCAGAGAAGGCCTTGGGATCGCTGGTTTGGGTCGCGGAAACAAAGGCTGACAACAACACTTCGCCGGCGCGAGAGAATTGCCCGCCCGCGAGCAGCACGTATCCCTTTGCATAGCTCAAAAAAGGGCTCCCAGGGTACCGGCTGAGTCCGGCATCCACCTGTGAAAGAGCGTTGGCAAGATCGCCTTTCTGGGCATAAGCCATCGCCAACGCGTCATAGCCAGCAGAACGGTAATCTGCGTCTCCAAAAGAATTTGTGTCATCGTGAAGTAAAGCTTGCCCTGCCGTGTAATCCATTGCCAATGCATGACTGGCGGCGGCGATGGCCTCATCCGGTTGGTTCACATTGATCTCATCGAACGCCAGCAGTATGTATAGCCAGGGGTAATCTGGATTTTGGGCGATCTTGGCCTGTATGGCGCTGATCTCGGGGGAAGGAGCCGCGGACGGAGGCGCCGCAGCCGGAGGCGCCTGGGCGAAGCCTATTGGTGGTAGAAAGAGGAACATTCCCCCCAAAAGAATCAGGCTGCGCAAACAAAACTTTGTCATAACTCCTCCCCTTTGAAGGATGAATCTGGTTGATAGGAAGAGCCAGCGTTGGCTCTTTCAAGCGCCGGAGCTAGTGTGGCGAGCTCGCCTCTCCGCTCCCGTTCTGCTGCTGAATCTGCAGGAGTTCCTGGTGGATCGCTTCTTTTTGCTGGGAGAGTTCCTGCTCCTGATCGGACAAAGCCTTCAGCTTCTGGTTGGCGTCGTCGAGCTGGGCCTGAGCTTCATCCTGGCGGCGCATGATCTCAGCCAGCAGGGCCGCATCCTCGGGTTTGGCGCTGGCCTTATCCGCCTCCGCCTGTTGAAGAGCCGCTTCGGCCTGCTGGAGCTTCTCCTGCGCGGCGGATTTGTCGGACTGTATCTTCTGAGCCTTGGTTTCTATGCCCTGAAGTTGTTTGAGGTCCAATTGCACGATCTGGATGTTCTTCTCCGTTTGCTGCATCTGCGGACTGGGAACCGGCGGCTCGGGAACCGCGGGCATGGGCGGAAAACTGCACGCCACTTCGACGGTTTCGCCGGCAGAGACATTGTCCGCCTGCTCATTGAAGAACCGGGCTTCCTCTGGGTCGGAATTCTGAACGGATAAAGCTTTTTTCGAAAAGTCTGCCGCGCAGAGAAGCCGCTGCCAGGATTTCAAACCGGAGGTGTCATAGCGTCCGACACTCAGCGAGGTGGACTCCACCCTCACACCTGCTGGCGAATCCCATTTGAAACCTTCAGGCGTTCCTCCAGGCGATACGACAGAAGGGGAACTCTCCACGCCGTGCATCTCAGTGAGCAAAGTGTTCCCCACCTCCTGGTCTTTCTGTTGCTCTTGCTGGCGGCTGATTGCGATTTTGTTCTGTTGCGCCTGCCACTCAGCGCGAAGTATATCCTGCTCCTGTTTCAGTCTGGCCTGTTCGTCGGCGATTTGTTGCTCGCTCACAGCCGTGTCAGGCTCGTTGGTGGAAAAAGCCGAAGCGAAGAGCTGATTGAGGAAACTGCCGAGCAACTGGGTCGCCATCACCTGCGACGGCGTGCCGCCTGTGACTTGTGGCGTGGCCGCAGGAGGCGTGTAGGAACTTCCGCACTTGGGCATACAGTGAAGGCACGAGTTAGGGCAAGTGCAATGCAGACCAGGGTTCGAAAGGGCAAGGGATTGCAGGGTTGCGGGACAATCAATCTCAATGCCGCTCTGCGCTCGCGCGGCAACCGCGCCCAAGGCTACGGCCAAACCAAGAATGGCAAATGCAAGAAGGCTCATTCTTCCCACCATTTATTCATCTCCTGCAAGTTAGCTTTCGTTGGTTCCGCGGGGGTTCCGTCAGGCAAAAGATAAGATTGCTGACCGGCTCCCACAAGAACGGTTTTGGCGCCCTTGATGTCGCTGAAGGCGACGGTTCCCTCGATGACGACAACCGCGGTGGGCTTGCCGGGCGCCTCGCGCAGCACGAACTTGGTGCCCCGCACCGCAACAGCAGCTTCCGGAGTGCGAATCTCAAACTTTCGCTGCACCCAGCAGTGAAACTCGCCAAGAAGAGCCTCATAGCCCCCCTCGGTAAGAGTCAGGGCTGATCCGGAATCCAGGCTGAGCAGCCCTCCCTTGTCCAGCAGAATGTCGGCACGGCCGTCCTTGCCGGTGCGCAGCGTATCGCCTGGTCTCAGTACCGGCGGCGTGTCGCCGGCGACGGGGCGTGCCGCTCCGCCGCCGGCGGATTGAATCTCCACGGTTCCTTCAACGCGAGGCAAAAAACCGGCAACTCCCGTCGAGGAATTTTCCTCCTGGCGCAGCCTTTCCACCCATGAGATGGCTTTCAAGGCGCGCTGTTCGCGAAGCTGGTTCTTGCGCAAACCCTCTTCGGCGGTGTCCACGGCCCGCTGGGCAGCGGCAACCGCCGTATCGTTGCGGGCATTCCGTGCTTTATCTAAAAGCGCGAGGCAGGCATCCAGTGTGTTCTGGTTGACGGCTTGCGCCCTTCGCGCGTCGGCCGCCTCAGATTGCAGCCATTGATTAACCGTGGCCCAATACGGCGGAAAGGAGAACTCACTCCCGTTCGATTGTGCCCTGTCCGGTTGTGCGAGTGCTGTAGTGGAGAGGATCAGCGCCAGGAAAGACGCCGCTACTTGCAAGCCGCGATACTGCTGCTTGCGTTGATGACTCGATGGGACCTGGGGAAAAGCGTTATCCACCTCGCAACCTCCTTACGGTGCGCAGTGCGATAACCCTAGAGACGGCGCAGCCACAGGCTTGCGGAGACGCCAGAAGAGCAGACGATTAATCGTACACCTAAGTATGCGGAGTGAGCGGAGTGAACCGCCTCTTATTCGACGGGCCAGAGGGGGCTTTGGATGGGGGCGACGGACTGGGCGAGGGGCTCGTCCGTTCCCACCCTAGGCGCATGAGACAGAGACGCGCCTAGGATGGGGCACCCAGGGAGGTTCAAGAGGAGTTGCGAGACGGTGCTGCCGGAGCGGGGATCGCGAAGATCGGGAGCGATTTCGTTCAGCGGGACGAGGACGAAGGCGCGCTGGGCGAGGCGGGGGTGAGGGATTTCCAGGCCGGGCTCGGAGAGGATGAGATCGCCGTAGAGGAGAATGTCGAGGTCGAGGGTGCGGGGGCCGTTAGGGACGGAGGCGGCGCGGTCGCGGCCGAAGTCGCTCTCAATGGAGAGGAGTGCGGTGAGAAGATTGCGAGGGGCAAGATCCGTTTCGAGGGCGAGGACGGCGTTGAGGAAGCGGGGCTGATCAACAAGGCCGGGGGGGAGACCGACGGGGGCAGTGGAGTAGAGCGAGGAGCGCGCGGCGATGCGGCCGAGGGAGGCGAGGCGCTGGACGGCGGCGGCGAGCGTGGCTTCGGGAGGGCCGGCGGGGCTGGGGAGATTCGAGCCGAGGGCGATGTAGGCGAGGGGCATGGAATAAAGGATAGTGGAGCTAGCGGGGTTAGCGAGTCAGCGGGGCGGCGAGTGAGCAAGTCAGCGTGGTAGCATCGGTTTTTCGGAGAAGTTGCTTATGGAGAATTTGACCAACGCGGGGCTGGGGGCGCGGAGCAAGGAAGACGTCGCGCTGGATTTGATGAAGTTTGTGGCGGGGACGGTGGGCGTGGGACGGCCGGCTGCGCCCTCGACGGGGTTCAGCGGGACGGGCACGGCCAAGCCTGAGGAGCATGTGAAAGAGTTGCTGGCACTCTACGCGAGGTGCCTGAAGGCCGTGGAAGGGGGAAAGGCGAGCTCCTAGCTCCTAGCTTCTAGCTCCTAGCTACTAGCTACTAGTGTGGTGTCCCCGAATTTCGTGACACAATGTGCGAAGAACAACCGCAGATCCTTCGACTNNGGACTTTGGAGACAGGACACTAGCTTTTGGTGATTTGGCTCGCGAGGCGCCGCAGGTCTGAGAATCGAGACCTTGAGTACCCCACTCCCGGTTTGAGAACGAGCGGTCAGAGACCAAGCGAAAGAGGCGGCGAAATAAGCAGCGGAAAACAGTTGCGTGTGGCCGTGGCCGGCGCCGGGGCGTTCGGGCGCAACCACTTGCGCGTGGTGCGCGAGCTGGAGGCGGCTGGCGAAGGCGTGGCGCTAACAGCGGCGGTGGAACAGGATGCGGCGCGGGCCGAAGAGGCGGCGAAGCGGTACGGGATCAGGGTTTTCGCCAGCATCGACGAGCTGCTGAAGGCGGATTTGAATCTGGATGCGGCATGCGTGGCCGTGCCGACGGTAAAACATCATGAGGTAGCCGCGGCGCTGCTGGAAGCGGGGCTGGACCTGCTGGTGGAGAAGCCGCTGGCGGCGAATCTTGCCGAGGCCGACGACCTGATTGAGCGCGCGGAGCGGCGCGGGCGGATCGTGCAGCCGGGGCACCTGGAACGGTTCAATCCGGCAGTGCTGGCCGTGGAACCTCGGCTGAAGCGCCCGATGTTCTTCGAGGCGCACCGGCTGAGCGTATTTACGCCGCGGGCTCTGGACGTGGACGTGGTGCTGGACCTGATGATCCACGACCTGGACATTGTGCTGACGTTCGCCAGGTCGGCGGTGCGCGAGGTGCGCGCGGTGGGGCTGCCGATCGTGTCGCCCAAGGTGGACATTGCCAATGTGCGCGTGGAGTTCGAGACGGGCTGCGTGGCGAACTTTACGGCGTCGCGGGTTTCGACGGAGCGGGTGAGGAAGCTGAGATTTTTCGAGCCGCGGGAGTACGTTTCGATCGACTACGCGCGGCGGGAGGTGCTGGCGATCCGGATGGAGGACAGCGGAGCTAGCGGAGTTAGCGAAGAGCATCGCCACCCACCCTTGCCGCAAGAACTGAAGCGCGGCAAGGATGGGGCACCCAATTCGTCGGTGCAACTGGCTCAGGCTGCGGCCGAGTTCCTGGCTACGGGAAAACTCGATGGGGCGGCGATTGAGAAGTTGATGGGGTCGGGACAGATCCCCGCGACAGTGGCGATGGGGATTGTGGCCGCAAAGAACGATCCGGAGAAGCTGAAGGCAATTGCGAAGGGTTTGGCCGGGCCGCAGGATGGGCCTGCTCCAGGCCTTCGCTTCGTGAAGCCGGAGGTGACGCCGGGCGAGCCGCTAAAGCTTGAACTGCTCTCGTTCTTCGAATCGGTGCGCACGCGGAAAACGCCGAAGGTGACGGCGCGGCAGGGACGCGCGGCGCTGGAGCTGGCGCTCGCAATTCAGGCGGCGATGGCGGCTCATGCGGAGCGGGCGGGGCTGGAAGACTTTTTCAGAGGCAGATGCTAGTGTGGTTTCCCCGAATTTCGCGACAAAATGAGCGAAGAACAACCGCAGATCCTTCGACTNNTGCGAACTTCGGAGACAGGAGACAAGCCGCCAGCTTCCAGCTTTCCGTGGTCAAGAGTCCGTCATTCGCTCGCGGCGATACGTGCGGGACTGAAAGATTCCTGAACGCGCGGCGCGAGGAGCCGCGCCCCTGCTTATGCGATTCCGAGGATGCGGTTGAGGAAGCCGACGATGTACTTCCAGACGAGGTAGTAGGCGGCGACGCCGCAGCAAAAGCCGACGGTGATGAGAGCGTAGGGCACTGGACAGACGTTAAACCATGTGGCGTTAGCGGATCCCAGAGTGAGGACGCCGAGAGAATGGGCGACAAAGGCTCCCGTGGGCAGCAGTAAGAAGGGCGCGATGGCGCCGTGCACGCCGACGGAAAGATGCGTGCGCTCATGCGAGGCGAGCCAGAGCATGTTCCACAGGCCCCAGCCGGCAGGCACAAGCGCCATGGGAAAGATGAGGCCGCGCTCAATGGGAATGGGCACCTGGAGAACGAGGCGCAGAACGATGAATGCCGTGAGCATCAACGGCAGGATGAGGGTGGGTACAAAGACACCGGAGAGGTACGCACGAAGGTAAGGATGCGGGTTCATGGTGAAGCTCCTTTCGGTGGCTGAGAGATGTCAGCTTTCAGCTCTCAGCTTTCGGTTCATCGTTCACAGGTAATAAAGAAACACAGGGATTGTGGCCGGAAAGGACGCGGCGAAGACGATGAGGCCGGCGAGAAGCGCCCAGTCGAACCAATTCTGGCGGAGCGGGCCGGGCGCGGCGGCGGCGGAGTGAGCGTCGAGGCGGCGGAGGACGGAGGGCCACAGGTCGCGAGCGGGTTCGGCCGCGGGATCGGACGGCGGCAGAGCCTGCCGAAGCAGTTGCTTGATGCGATCTTCGTCGTGTGCATTCATGGCGTGATTCCCTGACTTTCCAGATCCTTTCGTAACAATCGAAGGGCGCGAAAGACGCGCAGTTTGACGGCCGCGACCGAGATGCCGAGGGCCGCAGCGATGTCTTTGTGCGGCTGCTCTTCGACGACCGCAAGGACAGCCGCGATGCGCAGGCGGGGCGGCAGCCGGACGAAGGCCTGCGCGGTTTTCAAGCGAATCTCGGCGGCAACGCTGGGATCGGCCGTGGGCGGAGCGGGAGGATCGGCGACGGCTTGCCCGGTCAGCGCGGCTTCGGGCCGGCGTGCCCGGAGCCAGTCGAGAGCGGCGCGCGTAGCGATGCGGCGCGCCCATGGCTCGAAGGGGCGCGAGGGCTCGAATCGCATGTGCGCGCGATGGATGCGCCAGAAGGTTTCGACCGTGAGGTCTTCAGCGGCTGAGGGATCGCGGACGATACGCAGAATCCAGCGGTAAACGGCACGCTGATGCTCACGGAAGAGAGATTCGAAGGCATCGAGATCGCCTTGCCGGAACCGATCTAATACGTTGTCCGATCGCTCCGGCATCTATCTTCCCTTTCTGATTCTGCTTACGGGGGTGACGGCAGAAAGGTTACACGAAAAGGGCAAAGGTGGAGCGATGGGGAGCCGGCGCGGTGACGAGCGGAGCACCGGCGCGCCGGCAGCGGGATGAGAAAATGCACGTATAAAGCGATTTTTCCAAGCGATGATTTGTTGACAGAGAAATTTTACCGCGATTAAAGTAAGCCGCTGAGGGCAGGATTTTTCGAGGCTCAAAGGAATGCCTTAGAGTCCGGCGGGAAGACTTTTCAAAGAGGGGATTGCCATGCGTGGAATGAGATTGGCGGCGGGAGGGTTGCTGGCGTTTGTCGCGGCGGGCATTGGTTGTGCACAAAGTACACAGAAACCGGCCTATCTGAACCCGAATTTGCCCGCAGAGCAGCGCGCGGCGGACCTGGTGCACCGGATGACGCTCGAAGAAAAGGCGAGCCAACTGGTGAACCAGGCGCGCCCGATTCCGCGGCTCGGAGTGCCGGGCTACGACTGGTGGAGCGAGGCGCTGCACGGCGTGGCGGTGAACGGGACGACGGAGTTCCCCGAGCCGATCGGGCTGGCGGCGACGTTCGACACGGCGGGGATTCACGAGATGGCCGTGGACATCAGCACCGAAGCGCGCGTCGTGCATGAACAATCGCTGGCAGAGAACGGCGGAGATAGCGTGATTTTTCATGGGCTGGATTTCTGGGCGCCGAATGTGAATATTTTTCGCGATCCGCGGTGGGGACGGGGACAGGAGACATACGGCGAGGATCCGTTTCTGACGGCTCGGATGGGCGTGGCGTATGTGACGGGGATGCAGGGAGGCGATCCGCGCTATTACCGTGTGATTTCGACACCGAAGCATTTTGACGTGCACTCGGGACCGGAGCCGACGCGGCACTTTGCAGATGTAGATGTGAGCAAACACGACGAGATGGATACGTATCTGCCGGCGTTTCGGGCAACGGTGACGGAGGGGAAGGCGGACAGCGTGATGTGCGCGTACAACGCCATCAACGGGCAGCCGGCGTGCGCGAACGAGTTTCTGCTGGAGGAGGAACTGCGTGGAAAGTGGGGATTCCAGGGGTACGTGGTGTCGGATTGCGGAGCGGTGCGCGACATCTTCGAAGGCCACCACTATGAGCCGACGCAGGCGCAGGCCTCGGCAATCAGCCTGGAGCGCGGCATGGACAACGAGTGCATCGACTTCACAGAGAAGGTGACGGACGACCACGACTATAAGCCGTATGTGGATGCGGTGAAGGAAGGGTATCTGAAAGAGAGCGAGATCGACCGGGCGCTGACAAGGCTGTTTACAGCGAGGATGAAGCTGGGGATGTTCGATCCGCCGGCGATGTCGCCGTACATGAAGATCGCGGCGAGCGAACTGAACAGCGCGGCGCACCGGGCGCTGGCGCTGAAGCTGGCGAACGAGTCGATGGTGCTGTTGAAGAACGATGGCGTGCTGCCGCTAAAGACGCGGGGCGAGAAGCTTCTGGTGGTGGGACCGCTGGCCGAGCAGACGCATGTGCTGCTGGGCAATTACACGGGAATTCCGACGCATACGGTGTCAATTCTGGAGGGATTGAAGAAGGAGTTCGCGGGCGACACGATCCAGTATGTGCCGGGCACCGACTTTCTGAAGACGGACAAACCGGAACCGCGGCCCAAAGGCTGGACGAAAGCCGATTTGACGCCCGATCCGGCGGCGATTGCGGCGGCGAAAAACGCCGACGTGGTGGTAGCGGTGGTGGGTATTACCAGCAAACTGGAAGGCGAGGAGATGCGCGGCGAACAAGAACCGGGCTTCATGGGCGGCGACCGCACGACGATAGGCCTGCCGGAGCCGGAGGAGAATCTGATCCAGGCGCTGGGCGCCGCGGGCAAACCATTGGTGGTGGTGCTGACGAACGGCAGCGCGCTGGCGGTGAACTGGGCGNNTGGTATCCGGGCGAGGAAGGCGGGACGGCGGTGGCCGAGACGTTGGCGGGCGTGAACGATCCGGCGGGACGGCTGCCGGTGACGTTCTACAAGAGCGTGGATCAGTTGCCGCCGTTTGAGGACTACTCGATGGCGGGACGGACTTACCGGTACTTTACAGGGACGCCGCTGTATCCGTTCGGATATGGGCTGAGCTACACGAAGTTCGCGTACAGCGG
>PMYF01000113.1 GCA_003171295.1 Acidobacteriota bacterium
CGCCAACATCGCAAGGCATGTGGATTCGACCGAGTCCTGATTGCCACGATATCCCCACGTTCCCGTAGTTTTTTGATTCGCCCGCAACATTTCGTGGAGCCCAGATACCACGCTAGAAATGTCCATGGCTCAACGTGCCTCCTCTCGTGGCTCCCTTCACTATCCGCCACTGGCAGTATGCGCTGGGA
Source organism: Acidobacteriota bacterium (assembly GCA_003171295.1). Classification (GTDB taxonomy): domain Bacteria; phylum Acidobacteriota; class Terriglobia; order UBA7540; family UBA7540; genus Bog-366. The sequence goes on from PMYF01000113.1 coordinate 189, forward strand.
TGCCCCGGAATGGAAACTGTCGCGAGGCATCGACGCGCCTGACCGCGGGTTGTTATCCGGCTAATCCCCTCGAAGAGCGGCTCTTACGGCCAGATTTCGGATGCCGTCCAGTGCCATGGTTGGACGTCAGAACTCCGGTTGGCGAAGATCCCCCGCTGCACACGGACCCTCATTCCGACGCCCTCGGCGGGAAAATCCTCCATCCACCACTCAGATCAAATTAGACTTTTGGAAAAAAGCCGGCGAATGCCTTACAAATAGGTATGAGTGCAAGGCACCTCCCCGACATCGGCTTTCGGCCCACCCGACCAGTGTGGCCTGTGTTTTCCTTTGGAACGGCCCAACACCCTTTCGGGAGCCAGGTGTGGCCACTCCGGTAATTGAAAACTCGACTTTCGAGAGGCACTACCGCATAGGAGATCTCGCTCGGATCTGGGGCTTGGGCAGGGAGACAGTTCGCAAACTCGTTAAGGATGATCCTGGGGTGGTCAAGGTTCGGATGGGGCGCAAGAAAGCCCACACAATCTACAGTGTTCCGGTATCCGCCGCCCAGAGGATACATACGCGTCTTCTCAACGCTACTCCAGTCCGCTCGCCCGAATTGTCACCACCTTCGGCTTTGGCTCATCATCAAACGCCTCCTTGAGAATTATCCTAAGACATGCCGTGCTGTTCCGGTATCAAAATCCGCATGGGTCGCAGTAAAACATGACCTATTTCAGTGCCGGAGAGGCGGCCAATCGGATTTGTGCACGTCTTCTTAGGGGGTTAGGCATGTTGGTGACTCTTGGTTTTGGCCCGTCCGTAAAAGCTTTCCTGCAGAATCTTTGTTAGCCTCGCCTGTCTTTCCGGAATCCAGGCAGCGTAATGCCCGCGAACCATCTGCTCTGAATTCCCCAATAAGTCGGCAACATCCCGGACAGAAACTCCACGCTGCAGGATGATCCGGGCGAAGGTATGGCGGAAGCGGTGCGGTGTAGGCTTGACTTCCACGGTCCGCATAGTTCCCATAACGCATTTAGTCTCCGTCGCCAAGTTTCCGTGATGATGTCGAGGGTCGTCGGGTGGTGCGCACCAAAAATAAACTTTCCGTGCTTCTTGGCTCTTTCCTTGATGCGCTCCTCAAGGTAGTGTTGCAAAACTGCTGAGTCGCTGAATCCCGCGCAGGTAAGCATCCCGCAGTGACTTCATTCCGCGCTCAGTCCGGAGGATCTCATTGAGGAACACGATCAATCCCAGCACATCCCCTTTGGGCAACCATCTCACCTGGCCTTTCCGGATCATGTGCACGACTTCATATCCTTGGATCGTCCGCCGGGCCCCGTGAAAGGATCGGAACCCCTGGCTGGCGTTGACCCGTCGTTTGATCGCCCGATGATCCTGTTCCACTATGTTTGTTCAAGTAAGGACAGGTGCGACAGCGACAGCGCCGGCCTAGCTTTCCCTCCGCCTTTAGTTCCGCAACCACCTTGGGATACGACTCAACCGCAAAGGGACATGCTTCCCGAAAACGTTCGAGACCTCGACGAAAGCGAGATGATCGTCTTTCCGGGTGGGGTTCCAAGGAGGACGAAAGCCATATTACCAGACCGACGAGTTCAAGGGACGATGGGACCCAGATCCATATCACATCGGTTGAACACTACTTTGAACTCTGCTCAAGCTGGCTTGAAAATCCCGGATGAAAATGCGCGCCAAACGGGGCAAACGGGGCAATGCGCCCCGGCGACCGTGGCAAGTATGGCATCATCGGCAACGTGGAATCTGCAACTTGCGGCTAGGATTGGGGCACATCGTGTTCGAATCCCCCTCTCTCCGCCAGTCTTATTTTGTTGAACTTACGGCCATTCTAAAGGTCCATCGGCCAAGATGGAATAGAAGAGCGCCGTGCAACAGGCCTTCTACCGACGCCTCATCGAGACTGCAAAGGCGGTAGCTGACAACTTCGAACGGAATTCGACGGTCGCAAGAAACGCTCGCAACGCTGCGAATGGCCTAAATTCGTATCTAAAATGACGGGGTGTTCGCTTTAAAATAGCTTGCCTTCGTTGGCATTACGGCCGGTGTGCAACCAAAGATTGTCGGTGCAAACTGCAGGCGGTCCAGCTTGGGAAAATGGACTTCAATTGTAAATAAGCGACTTAGGCGTTGAAGGCGAGGTTTTCTGGTCAAGTAAGTCCTTTACGTTCAATGCCGGGTTTCTGGATGGCACCTTATCGAGGTAATCAAGGTAAAGACCGAGCTACTTTTTTTGCAGGTTTACCGCATCCCGTCGTGCGTGAGAAACCAGCTCGGGGTGTGGCCAGTTTCATGCCAGCGATGCACACCGGGGCAACTCCAGCGGACCCATTAGGGAACCGATCGGGTGCGCGTCCAAAATCACCGGCGTTGTTGTGAATCAACGGCATTGTCGCGACCACCGCAGTCGCGGTGATCATTCCATCGATCATGTTGTAGCCGACTGCGCCGCCGCTAGCCGCTAGTCCGGGTCGCTCTCGTCTTCATCGTTTTCGCCAGGATCGAGAGTGTCGAACAGGCCGGCCTCCGGCTTCGGATGGACGTAGTCGCGGCCCAAGTCGAGCCGGAGGCGCCCGTGCGGCGTGCCGTCGGGCCACGAACTGGTCTGCGTCTGGCCGGCATTTTGGGCAAGCCAATCGCAACGGTTGTTATCTTCGTGGGCGGCGTGGGCTCCTTGAACGCGAGGAGCCCCTGGATCGCCACCATCGACTCCATTCGATTGTTGGTAGTGTGAGCGTCGTACCCGAAGAGTTCCTTCTTGATTGCACCGAATCGCAGGATGCAGGCCCACCCTCCCGGGCCAGGATTACCCAGGCACGATCCATCGGTAATCAGAGAAGCCTTCTTCATCGCCTTTGGCACCCATCATGACAAATGCGGCCCGTCCTGGCGATGATGGCGACGGAAAGCGGTTGTTTTCGGGCGTCAGGGAATGGCGGCAACGCCCACCTGGTCATTGACACGAAAGTGCCCATAATTCTCTGATCCCAGTCCGTTTATACTTGTATGCTGTCGGGTTTTTGTATAATCTGAGTGTCGGGTTTCTGCAACGGAAGATGGCATGCGTCAACAGAAGACATTACCCGATAGGATCGAAGGGCGGATAGCCCGCCGCCAGCGTGAAGACGTATTCCTGCCGCGGGAATTTGCCGATCTTGGGGGCGAAGATCAGGTGTTGCGAGCATTGCGCCAACTGGTGCGCGAAAAGCGCCTGGTGCGACTTGGCTACGGCGTTTATGGCCGCTGTCTGTTGCCAATACCAGTTCTGGTGGACAACCATGTTACTTGC
>PMYF01000647.1 GCA_003171295.1 Acidobacteriota bacterium
CGGCTTTTCCACCGCGCCGTGGTCTTGGCGGCGCGGCCCAAGAGAATTCGGATTATCTAGCTTGCGGCGCGAAAAAAGCCCGCGCCGCTGGAACGGCCGCAGGGCCGGAGCGCGGGCCCTGCGCTCGCGGGGAGTTTTACTCGAATATTTTACCCACTTGCGCAGTGGGCTACGATCTTTCGCCCGCTACGCGGGCTAGGATGCTGAGCAGGTAACGCAGAGAAGGGGTGGTGAAGCGGCCGGAAGATTGGCGGTGGTCGAGTTATAGCAATTTTGCTCTGGACAAGGCAACGGTAGCGGCATGCCCTATCCAGATTGACGACGTGCGGTTGCCGCTGGGGCATCGGGCATGAGATGCCCTCAAATTGGTGATTCATTTCGTCGGCGCCTTGCTCCCTCGTATTCAACAAACAGGCTGAGCCGCACCTTGACGTGGGGCACGCTTGTGCGGCCATTTCTCATAATGTAAGATGGCCGTTCAAGGCTCTGAACAGGTATGATCCTGGCAGCGTGCTGAAGAACCCGTAGGGGGGCCGCTACCCCGGGACCGCCATGCCCAGGTTGAAGCCAGGGTCTTGCTGCGGAGCCTAAGGAAGCGGGACCGCCGCGAGTTCGACCGGCACGAGATCTTCAGCAAGCGTTCCGAGGTGTGAGACTTCACTTGGAGGTGTGGTCTTGGCAGAAACTCCCCAGTACGACGTGGTCGTGATCGGCAGCGGTCCGGGTGGCTATGTGGCGGCGATTCGCTCCGGCCAGTTGGGCATGAAGACAGCGATCGTTGAGAAGGATGACAAGTTTGGCGGCACCTGCCTGCACGTCGGGTGCATCCCCACCAAGAGTTTGCTGTTCAGCGCGGAAGTCTATGATTACTTCCGGAATGCCAAGGATTTCGGAATCGCCTGCAAGGAGTTCTCTTTCAACTGGCAGGACATCCTGGCGCGCAAGGCGAAGGTAGTCACCAAGCTTTCCAAGGGCGTCGAGTTCCTCCTCAAGAAGAATCACGTCGACACGGTGCGAGGGTTCGCCAAGCTGGCCGGCCCCGGAAAGATCAGCGTGACGGATTCCAAGGGCGTCGCGCAGGAAATTGCCGCGAAGAACCTTATACTGGCCACCGGCTCGGAAGCCCGCCTGCTGCCGGGTCTCGAGCCGGACGGAAAAACTCTTCTCACCAACAAGGAGATTCTGAGCCTGCCGGAAGTCCCCAAATCGCTGGTCATTATCGGCGCCGGCGCGGTAGGCGTGGAGTTCGCTTCCATCTTCCACCGTTTTGGAAGCAAGGTGACCATGCTCGAAATGCTGCCGCGGGCGGTGCCGCTGGAAGACGAGGAGCTTTCCACGGAGCTCGAAAAATCCTTCCGCCACCAGGGTATCGTCATCCTGACCCAGGCGAAGGTTGCTGGGGTTACTAAGACTTCGAAGGGCATTACGCTGGAATATACGGTGGGCGCTGGCAAACCCCAGACTTTGGAAGCCGACTGTTGTCTGGTGGCCGTGGGCCGCGCTCCCAACACGGCCAATCTGGGCCTGGAAAAAACGCGCGTGAGACTGGATAGGGGTTTTGTGAAAGTGAACGGTTTCATGCAGACGGAGGAGCCGGGCGTTTACGCCATCGGCGACATTGTGGCGAACAGCCCGCTCCTTGCGCACGTGGCTTCCATGGAAGGTATCGTGGCAATAACTCATGCGGCAGGCAAACCCGCCGAGCCCATCAACTATCAGCAGATCCCCAATTGCACCTATTGTGAACCGGAAATTGGCAGCGTGGGCCTGACCGAGCGCCAGGCACGGGAAGCCGGCCACCAGGTGAAGATAGGCAGATTCCCCTACGCTGCCGTCAGCAAAGCGGCGATCCTGGGGGCTCGCGAGGGTTTCGTCAAGGTGGTAAGCGACGCGCGCTACGGGGAGATTCTGGGCGTGCACATCATCGGGCCGCGCGCCACGGAGACCATCGCCGAGGCCGTCATGGCCATGCGCCTGGAAGGCACCGTCGATGACCTTGCCCACGCCATCCACGCGCATCCGACGCTGGCCGAGGCGCTGGGCGAGGCTGGGCATGCGGCGGTGGATTGGCCGATCCATATTTAAGGAAGCTGTCAGCAGTCAGCAGTAAGCGGTCAGCTCAAGAATGCCTCGGCTGAAAGCGGAGAGCTAAAAGCGGCGCGCCGAAAGCTGAGAGCTATTCGTGCTTTGCCAGGTCGAACAACTCGGGCGGGTGGACTATGCGGTGGCACGCGACCTTCAGAAAGAAAAGGTCGTCCAGCGCAAAGCCGGCGCGATTCCCGACACGCTCCTGCTGCTCGAGCACCCCCACGTCTATACGCTGGGGCGCAACGCCCGGCGCGAGAACCTGCTGGTGTCCGAGGAGGAGCTCGCCGCCCGCGGGGCGCAGGTCTTCCAGACCGATCGGGGTGGCGACGTGACCTACCACGGCCCCGGCCAGCTTGTCGGTTATCCGATTCTGGATCTTACCCAGCACCGGCGCGACATTTCCTGGTACATGCGCTCGCTGGAAGAAGTCTTCCTTCATACGGCGCGCGACTTTGGGGTCGAGGCCGTCCGCTTGCCCGGTGCGGCGGGCGTATGGGTGGGAAACGACAAGCTTACGGCGATGGGTGTGCATCTCTCGCGCTGGGTTACTTCCCACGGGTTCGCACTGAACGTCAACACGGACTTGCGCTATTTTGAGTGGATTGTTCCCTGCGGCCTGCGCGAGAAGGG
>PMYF01000726.1 GCA_003171295.1 Acidobacteriota bacterium
ATCTCTCCGAGCGCGGCGGCTACGCTGTGCACGACGAATCCCGGCTCGTTCTTGGCGAGCAGCTTGTCCGCCAAAGGATGAACCGCGGCACGCGCGGCGGGGCCGATGGCTCCGAGCGCGCCGGCAGCCGCAGCGCGGATGTAATCCAGCGGATCGTTGAGGGCGCGGATAAGCTCGGGGAGAGCCGGGGCTGCGCTGGGGCCCATCGCCTTCAAGGCGAGCACGGCGAGATCGCGCACGCGAGGATTGGGATCCGAAAGCGCCTTCGCGAGAGCGGGAACTGCAGCATCGGCCCTGGGGCCAATCTGCGAGAGCGCCCACGCCGCTGCCGAACGCACCTGAGAATCGGGATCTTTGAGCGCCCCCGCGACCTCGCCCACGGCCGGCCCAGCGTCATCTCCAAAGGCCCCGATAACTCGGACCATATCCGGACGGTCGCTCGCCGGCGCAGCATGGAGCTTCTCGAGGTAGGTTGAAAGAGGCAGGCCGCGGTAAACGGGCGTCCCTTCCGGCGCCGGAGGCACCTCCTCGGGCAGGAGCGGTATCAACTGGGGTTCCGTCTGCGGCTCCCGCTCACCGGCCGAGGCTGGAAGCTTTTCCACAACCACGTCCATGACGCCGACGTCAAAGCCGGCTGAGCGCTCGTCCTTGCCGACGCAAACCAGGCTGACGGTGTGCCGTCCCTTGGCCAAGTGAAACCAGCCGAGGGGCCGAACGACCGCGACATATACCTCAGGCGCATAATTGTGATAAACGGGAGGGCCGGGAAAGGGAATCTCAGAGGTGGCCGGCTTCCGGGTGTCCAGGTTCGTGGGCTTATCATCGACCAGCGCCACATAATTCCCGTAGTTGGGCGCCAGTGCGATCTGCGGGACAATCTCATAGTACCCGCTCTCCGGAATGTCGATCGGAATGTTGATTCTCGCCCCCGCGCCCTGCGCCGCGAAGGAGAGAAGGTCTTTCATCCAGTCGACACCAAGCTGCACTGACGCTTTTCCCTGCTGCGTGGTGACGTCCTTAAGGGAGTCCTCCACCGCAATCTGCACGGCGTTATCGAGCGGCAAACGCGCTGCTCCATAAGGCGGCTCCGGCAGACCCTCATTCACGCCTTCTTGATACCAGAAAGCCACACTCGAGTAATAGTCAGGGCGTTCTTCGAAGCCGGAGCGAACCGTGCCATCCGGGTTGTAGGTCCACCCGTAGTGTTCGATGCCCGCCCAAAGCGACTTCGTGAAAGGAATCGCATCCGGGACGTGCCATCGGTATCCCGTGAGCCGCGACCCCACACGTTCCCCTTCGGCGACCGGAGAGCCCGTCCAGGGAGCGCTGGATTCGCGCAGGCCCCAGGCCTCATTGAAATAGTCTTCCGATCCCGTTCCGAAAATCTGCGGGTGGGTTGCTCCATCTATATAAAACAGATCATCACCCTCACCAAACCACGAAATCTGCGATTGGATAATACTCAGAACGGTACCCACGTACTGGCCCCTGCCGCGGATATTGAGGAAGGCATAGTTCCTGCCCGCCACTGCAGGGTGCTCCTGGCGGTAGTATGCATGAAAGTAGCCGAGGTCGCCGGGTAAGGACGCGTACTTCCTCCAATCCACGTGGTAGTAAAGGGTCATTCTCCGGTCCCCTTCATCGGTCACCGTAATCTTGCAGGCCTTCTGGAAGGGCATGGGCCAGTAACTGTTTCGCGCCCGCCCCAGGGAGTTGTTCTGGACCATGTTGGAATTGAGGTCCGCCTCGTATCCGTTCCCCACACCGAAGAAATCCCCCAAGGGTGAGTCCACGCTGGGTGTCTTCTTCCCATCGTAGTAAACCCGCAGCCTCGCCAGGCGGGGCCAGGCGTATTCGTTGTCCGCAACGGTGACCCAAATGTGACTGACCATGCCGGGACCTGGGAGGTCGGCCAGGACCAGCGTTTCACCCGGCAGGAGGTGCTTGCTGTCGTCGTTGCTGAACACGTAGCGGTTTTCGCTGGGGGATCGAGAGGCGGAGTAGTTCTTCAGGCGTGCCACGTCCAGGGAATTCAAGAAGTCATTCTGCGGCCCTTGCGCGGCAGCAACTCCAGAAACGAACATCAGAAAGCTTAGTAGTAGGGATTTCATGAAACTCCTTCTGGCTGGATTTGCGTGCCAGGGTCCCTCATACATTTAGCCATCGATGGCCCGTCGGACTGCTGTTCTCAGACGCACGGGTCCGATCAGCCCGGATTCCAGCAGCGGATCATCCTTACTGTAATGTCTCCAGACGCAGAATGTCACGCGCTGGCCGGGCGGCTTGGGCTTGCCCTGGGCAAACCAATCCGGAATCTTCGCAATCGCGCCCATCCCGGGGCCGCTGAAGTTAAAGCTTCCTCCGCCCCCGTACTCATATTCAGGGGGTAATTGCTCATCGCCAATCAGCCGGTTCGGCCATTGATTCGTGACCCGGATTTCCAGGTCGTTGCGCCCAGATCGCACCACATCGGTGATATCCAACCGGTAGGGCGGCTTCCATACATTGCCAATTTCCTTGCCGTTCAGCGTGACTTCGGCGATCACTTCCACCCACCCCAGATCCAGGAACAGCCGCTTGCCGCCTGCCTTGGCGCTGGCCGGAACGCTGAACTGGTTGGTATAAGCGGCGGTACCGGAGAAGTATTTCACTCCGGCCTCGGATTGCCTATGCAGCGACGTCAATTGGGGAAGAGTGACTTCCGGAGGCGCACCCAGGTTGGGCGGGAAGATAACCTTCCACGGCCCCTTGATGTCCACCGGCGCGCCGATGCCCGAGATCTTCAGGGATGAGCTTCGACCGGCGCTATCCCGCAGCGAGTAGATGCCGTCTTGCCAGAAAAGCAGTTCCGGCTTTGCGGCGCCTGAGTGCTCCAAGGCCGGCGGCGCTTCAGGGTCCGGTATTCCGGTTGCCGCCAAATGCTGGATGCGAGAGTCGTCCAGAACCTCCTTGAATAGTTCCGGCTCACTCATGTGCCCCATATAGTACAACGCTCCGTCGGTTTGATAAGCCTCTCCGAGCCCCGGGTGCACCGCTTTGCCTGATCTTCTGCCTTGGCCGACAAGCTTTCCATCCACATAAACCGAAGGAACCCCCTCCTTGTACACGACGGCCAGGTGCGTCCAGCCCGCGAGCTGTGTTTGGATCGACAACACCGGAGTGGGATTACCGGTTGCCCGTTCGAAAAGCACGACGCCATTGCGACCCGCATTAAACCCGCAGGCTGCGTGGCCCGCACCGTAGACCTTTTCTCCCGCCGGCGGATAAACATTATAACTGGCGGTACTGAGAACCTCCTCAAGACTCCCACCCGGCCCGCCAATCTTGGGAAGACTGGCGGTGAAATCCGGCTTCACCCACACGCTGATGGTGAAATTGTTCACCACGTCACCGTGTAGTCCGGAAGCAGGCAAGGGGAAGGGTTGCGTCGATATGAGCGCCATGCCTTCCTTCGAGATCAATTCGAGGCGACGCGTCGCCAGCGGCGAACGGAACACCACAAATACGGACCCGGCGGTTTCGAGATGGATCGGAACGCTCGTACGCCCGCCGGCCAGATCGTAAGTTGCCACGGGCGCGATCTCGCCGGAAAGCGGATTCCAAAGTTCCGGCCGCTTTCCCTCCACCCGGAACGTGCAGACCAAATCCTCGGATTGCCGCCGCCGGTTAGCCACGAAATAGACCTCAGAGTCTCCTACACGCCGGTGGATGTAGTTGATGGGCGCATCCGCGGCTCTCGCTGTGAACTCGAAATCCGGCTTGACGCCCAGCTTATCCATCACCGCGCGCATCGGTTGGCCCCAGAAGACGCGTCCGCTGCCGTAGGACCGTTCCGTCGTGGTCTTCCCGTCCAGATCGCCCCAGACTTCGTTGGCGATGCGCCGTACTTCATCACTGTTGTCTGAAAGGCTGGGAGACTGGACGGGCTTGGGGCCCACCAGCCACATGCCCTGGTTCACCAGTTCGCGAATCTTCCGCAGCACGCCCAGCGACAACGTTGTCTCATTGCGTAGCACCAGAGCCCGGTAACTCATTCTGTCCGGCAGAACGATCCGGCCGCCCTCAATCTTGAGCCGCTTCTGGATGGAGTCCGCGTCGATGGTGTCCCAATCGTATCCCGGCGGAGGAGGTGGGTCCAATTGCCCCAAGCCAGGCGCCCGCTGGGGAGAGTTCTCTCCCGTGAAGTAGAGCAGGTCCGCGACGAACTTGCCCTCCTGAAGCATCGTCTGGCAGCGGGAAATGTAGCGGAGCCAGCCCCCGGACTTTTCAAACCAAGTGTTGGTTCGCTCCCAATGCCAGCCCCACGGCCCCATAGTCATGCCCGGCAGGACGTCGGGGTGCGGCTGATGGCAATAGCGATGGAAGACGTACTGGTTCAGCCCCTGGGTGTACATGAAGTCCCCAGTCGTCTTCATGCAGTAGGGGTACTCCTGCCATTTCGTTGTCGACGTGAAGGACTCCGCGCCGATCACCCGCTTCCCATTGATGTGCGCGACCGAGGCTGCCAGTTTAATGCTATGGTGATTGGCCTCCCCCAGCCAGAATTCGCCCATGACCATGTCGGCATATACGCCCGATGGCATCTCATCGAAATTTCCGGGATCATACGGCTCGATGAAGGCCTTCATCCCGTGTTGGTGGCAGTCCTCGGCGAAGCGGCCGTAGTAGTTCTCCTCCATCAGTTCAGCTTGCGTCTTGCGGATATCCCAAAGGAATCGTTCGGAGTCCTCGGCGCTCCCCACCACCCGGCCGAGCATCGCCGGCAGGTATTTCCGCAAGTCGTAGCCGCGGCGCTTCTCGAACTCCTGCGGGAACGCGGCGGTCCAGTTCTGCAGGCCCACTTCATAGCTGTCAATCGTCGCTCCCGCCATGCCTTTGGCGGCAAGCGGGCCGATGACGTCGAGTAAATCTCCGAAAAAGTGGGTGAAATGGAAATCGAAGGCTGCCTTGTTAAACTTGTCGCACTCGAGGCCCACGCCACCATCCGGCGCGGGCGCGTTTTGTGCTCCCGTCGTAGTGTGCCCGACGCGCAGAACGGTCCAGTCTCCGGCGGGCGCCTGCCAGCTGAGCCGGCCCTGTTGGTCCATGTACTGGCTGATATCGAGAACGGAAGCGGGATCGATAAAGGGCCCGCTGGGCTGCTCCACCGGGCCGCCCGGGGGCGCCGGGAAGGGGCCTCCTATGTCCGTAAAGTTGGCCTTGAGAATCCAGTTGGCTAGGCGAGAAGCCCCGGAAAGCCGGATACCGCTGAAACGGCGCGCCTGCGAGAAAACCAGCCGAAAGATCTTCGCACGAGTGGCGGGGAAATTCACACTAGTGGGTACGCCACCCTCGTATACCGCCGGGAAAGGGTCGAAGAAGTTGTCATAGTGCACGAGGATGTCACAGACTTTATGAAACTGCGCGCCATCGTCCGAAACTTCGAGCGAGATTGGTATCCTGCCCCTGGAGTCGATGCCGGCAGAGTCCGCAGGCGGACCCGCCACATCACGCACGGAGGTAGTTGACAAGGTAATCGACCGCGCTTCGAAGGGTTCGGCAAACTCAAGCTGCAGGTATGCAGATTGCCCACCCGCGGCCGGATGCACCTCCGCCGCCGTCGCGGGGTCGCCGTCGGTGAACAGCTTTGCATCCGCAGAACCGCTGCTCGAGGTGACGCCGCTGAGCAACTCCTCGAGGGGCCGGGTCTCCCCCGACTGCGCCGGGAAGGCTATTACCAAGGCGTCGCGATAGTAGTTGAGTTTCGCGGGTGGCTGGCGCAGCGTGGTGTTGACGGCTTGGCCACCGGCGAGAGTGGTCTCGGACCAAGTCAACACCTGCATCGAAAGCTCCGGGGGTATCCACGGGCCGCCGCTCGATGACCAGCCGGGGCAGTTGTGCATGGCAAATCCCAGCCCCAACCGATCGGCCTCTCTGGCCGCGTGCTTCAGCAGGAGGATATGTTCCGGGCTCCCGTAATCAACCGGCCCCTTGGGTATTCCCGAGCCGGGCTGGAAGATCTGGAAGGCCTTGACACCCACACGCTTCATGGCTTCCAGGTCGCGGGTGATCCCGATTTCCGAGATGCTCCCGTTCATCCAGTGCCACCAATTGTGCGGTCCAGCCGAGGGCGGCGGATTCCGGAAATCCCTTTCCAATTCATGCGCGTCAGCAGCTTGGGCGACCAGCCATCCATCCGCCCATAACGTCAGCGCCCCCGCGGCGCAACTCTTCATGAAGGTTCGTCGTTTCATGGCAATCCTCCGAAAGCCGTGTGCGCACCCAGCCGTGCGCACGGCGTCATGCTGATTCGCAGACGATGCTGGTGTGGGTTGAGGCGGGATTGATTCACGGGCCTTCTCCGGCGCCGCTCACGCGCCGTTTCAACTCCTCACTGACGTTTCCATTATGATTAGGCACACCTGGCACGGTCGCCGTGCAAATGTCGGTGAGTCTGGCGCTATCGCGCATGGTGTAAGAGTTGGCGTCCTCGAAAGAAAGTCAGAAGATCCCGCCTGCTACGGGCACATCGTACCAGAGACTCATATCCTATTCAAAATAACGATTAGACTGGTGGAAGCTTCTGGGAGTCTGTCTGGTGAGTTGGGCCGCCTGCCCACCGTTTAAAAGGCCAGTTACCCTCCAGAGAGGGAGCCGCGGGCCGCAGCGAATCGCTCCGTACCGCAATACGGTCAGGAGCCCGTTGTATTGTTGGACTTGTAGGGATTGGCGAGAGGATCCTTGCGTTTGGCTACGGAGTAGCCCCAGCGATCAGTGGCCCCCTGATAGGTATGGTTCTTGCGCAACGCGATGAATTCCTCCGCTGTCTTCAGCACCTCGTTGGGTCGGATGCGGCTGCGGACGAGGAAGTCGGGCTCGGGCGGATTGCACGCGAGTGGCACTCCGACGGTCGCCGAGCTTTTTGCTTCGCCGGGCACCCGCGTGATCTTGGCGTTGGTCGGCAGGGCGGCGCCTTGGTAGCGGAGGTCCATACTCCAGCGGACGACGTCGGTCTTGTTCTCGAAGCTGGCGTGAGGCGTGCGGTTGGTCAGGAGCAGAACGCCACCCTTGGGAACCGGCGCAACCACGGGCTTTCGATCGCCAAATTCCTTTCCAGGAATGACCAGGTAATGGGCCATGTCGTCAGGATGGTGAAAGAATAGTCCGCCCTTGTGCGCGCGCGGCATTACCCAAAGGCAGCCCCGCTCCTCTGTGGCATCCACAAGAGGCAGCCAGACGGTCAAGACCAACCCCATATCGCAGTAAGGCTCAAAGTAGGCCGAGTCCTGATGCCAGGGCACGGGACTCCACGCGTGGCTGCGCACTTTCGGGCGCATCCGGTAGACGGCGGAGGCAATCACTTCCGGACCGCAAAACTGCTCCGCCACGTCAAGGAGCTTGGGGTTGGTCATGAGCCCAAAGAAGCTCGGCAGGACGACTTTCATGTCCCACATCGATTTGGAGATGTTGTTGTTCTCGGCGTCAACGCAGGTCAGGCGGTGCTCGAAATCATATTCCTCGTACGTCCGCGATAGCTTGCCGTCGGCTACGGCCGCTCGACAGCGTGCATCGAGGTCGGCGCTGATTTCATCGATCACGGGCTGCAATTCAGCGTCGTCGAAGAGGCGTTCGATGACCAAGTATCCCGCGTCCTGAAAGTGGTGGATCTGCCGGTCGTCAAGACAAAACTGAAATGTGTCGCATCCCATCGTGCAGCCGCCTCCGGAGTTTTGCTGGATTTTCCTGGTACCCGCCCTACTTTTCTAATAGCAGAAAACTTGTCCATCTGTCAATTCAGTATTAGTCGTTGTTACAATTTGTCGTATGAAGTTGTAACACCCGTCAATAACCCACCTCGCGGACACCCAGGGGGATCGCACCAAGGTTGGGTGTAAACACTAACGCGATCGTTTCCGGGAAAAGATTCTCTCCAACTATTTGCCTCCGGGGAGATAAATTGCCTGCGTGCTGACCTGTGAGGGCATGGAGACCGGCTCAGCGTGCGTTGATTGGAATACGGTGCCAACGTGCCGGGTACCTTGTAACGCAAGTCCGCATTTTAGTAACGGAGGGCGGGCGGGGGTATGAGCTTGAGGCAGGTCAGCCCGCCCTCAGAAGGTTCAAGAACAAGGTGATATAGCGTTTTGCGTTAGCCGTAATCAAGAAGTGCTCACGGACATGCTCGTGGCCCTGCTGCCCGAGCTTCGCGGCGAGGGCGGGATTGGAGAGGAGGAAACGGATCTGGTAGGCCGTCCCCTCCACCGAATGGGCCAGCAAGCCGGTGTACTTGTGGATCACTTGCAGGGGAATGCCACCCACCGCCGAAGCCACGACAGGTTTCTTCTTCCACAAGGCTTCCGTGACGGTGAGGCCGAACCCCTCCCGCAGGCTTTTCTGGATGATCAGGGTCGAGGCGGTTTGCAGGGCGTTAATCTCGACGGGACTCCAGGGGGGCAGATTCAAGATATGGATGTCCGGATCACCCTTCGCGGCCTCGTTCACCTCTGACAGGACCAATTCGCCCTCGGGATCATCGTCGGCTTTCCCCCCCGCGAGAACCAGTTGGCAATCGAAGTAGCGTTTGACGATGCGATAGGCGCGGACGACTCCGACCGGATCCTTGAGGCGGTCGAAACGCGAGACCTGCGTAAGGATGGGACGCCCCGCGTCAATGCCGTAATGGTCGAGGACTCCCTGAACCAGTTCGGGATCGAGCTCTCGGCTCTTCTCTGAGAGCGGGTCGATGGACGGGAAGAAAAGGTATTGGGGAATCGGAAGCTTCTGCGCGAACTCCGGTGACGAAAAGATTGCGCCGTCATACTTCCTGACCCAGGGCTCGAGGAACTGCCAAACCGCCGGATTCGGCCGGGAGAGATCGATATGGCAGCGCCAAATCCAGTGACCCGAAGGATGATTCCGACCCTGGATCAGGGCCACGGGTTGCGGGTCATGGATCACGGTGAATTCGCTGTCCATATGCAATCGGGCGAGGTTTTGTTCGTTATAGGCCAGGAAAGTCTCGAAGCTTGCCGGCGGCAAGTGGTGGGGTGCGCCGTGCAGGGCGTTGTGGAATGCTTTGGTAATCTCAAAGAAATCATTACCTCCGGTGATCACGTCCCACCGGATCGATAGGCCCAGTTCCTGAAGGATCGGGACCAGGCGGATGAGGATCTCGGCCACGCCTCCTCCCACGGCGGTCGAGTTCACCATTTGAATGCTATGCCCTCGGAGAGAAGCCGCGAGCGCTCGCAGCTCGGCGACTTCTGGCGCGCCGATGATGGGCGAGTAGTCATCCAGGTGGACAAACCGCTGTCCGGTCAGGGTCGTCGTCATCATCCCAACTCCTCCCGGATGAGGTTGGTGAGGACAGCGCTGACGCCCTCGAGAGTGTTCGTGTAGATATCAACGCGGTTTATCCGCCTTGCCAGGGCCGGGAGGTCCAGGCTGTTTTCCAGCCAGTAGGAGAAGTCATTGGTCTGAAGGTGCAGCCGCAAGCGCGAGGCGATGAAATGATAGTGCAGGGAGGCGCGACTCAATGTCTCGAGGCCCTCGCAGAAATCCCCCAGGGTCCAGGCCTCCCTCCCCAGCGGCGTGTTCACCTCGAGGGCCTCGCAGAAGGAAAATGCCTCAAAGGCCTCCTGAGTGGCAAAGGGCGGGTGGCGTTCGCAATAATCTCTGACGATACAGCGTAAGTCCGTGCGCAGTTCGGCGAGCGCGGTGTACTCACGAATGTCGAGGTTGGCCAATTGTTCGGCTAGTTCCGCACGGTTGCAGGCTGCCAGGACCCACTGCGCGAAGTCGCTCGAGAACCCTTGGGTGAGAAAGTGATGACGGCTGAGACTCTGGAAAGTGTGATAGAAGATGGAAGCGTCGCTGGATCCTTCCAGTCCCTCGCCGAGTTCCGCCAAGGTGGTCGCCTTCAGATTCTGAATCCGGATGAGATAGGATGCCGTCAAGAATTGGAACGGACGCCCGGCTTTTTGCACGAAATCACCCCCTCCAATCTTTCCAGAAACTCCCGCACCTCGGCGGGATCACGCAGCCAGAACTTGGCTTTTGTCCCATTCTTCCCCCCCACATGAAGGGTCAACCCGTCGCGGAGGACCGCAAAGGCTAACTCGTCCGAGGCGTCGTCGCCGATGAAGATCGGCAGCGCGCGACGCGGGTGCTTCGCGAGCAGCCGCCGGGTCGCCGGCCCTTTTCCGGCGATCGCGGCAGGCAGCAATTCCCAGATTTTCTTCCCCGCCAACAAGTGCAACCCCGGGTGGAAGCGATCGCGGGCCTGGCGGGTGATGTGCCGGGCGAGCCGCACGGCCGGCAGCGTGGCTCCCCGGGTGTGGACGGCGAGGCCAAGGCCCTTGTCCTCGAGCTCGATCCCAGGCGACCTGGGAAGCCGCAGATCAAGCCAGCGCTTCGCTTCGCGCAGCAGGCGCCGTTCGCCCGGCGGGAGCGAGGCCCCAGGCCGTTCCCACCCGTGCAGCCCCAGAAGGTGTAAGCCCGGGATAGTGACGAACCTCCGCAAGTTAGCCAGGCGGCGTCCGCTGATGATGTAAACACTCACGCCCGGATGATTCGCCAGCCGGCGCAGGACCTGTCGGACCGGAGGATCAAGCCTTACCTGATCCGGGTCGCTCGCCAGGGGGACGAGGGTGCCGTCAAAATCCAACAGCAGGAGCCAACGCCCCGCCAATCGGAGCCGCCTTGCCACACGCGGCCAGGAGGCGAAGATGTGGGGAGGGGGTTGTGTGACGGTTCGGCGACGGGTCGCTATGTTACCTCCGCGTGCGTCTCCAGGCGGATTTCGCAGAGTTCCGTGACCAGCTCTGCGGCCCAGCGATAGATATTGAATTCCTTCACGACTTTGCGCATTCGATGCATGCGCGCGCTTCTATCCACGGGGTCCATTCCCAGGGAATAATACAGGGCGTCAGCGAGTTGCTCGGTGTCGTAGGGGTTGACGAGCACAGCGTCGCGCAGTTCGCTGCTGGCGCCCGTGAACTGGCTGAGAATCAGGACTCCCTGATCATCGTCGCGGGCCGCCACGAACTCCTTGGCGACAAGATTCATGCCGTCATGTAGGGAGGTGACCAGGCACAAGTCTGCAGCCCGGTAATACCTTCGGATCTCCTGATGGTTGTGGTGCCGGTTCAAATAGACGATCGGCTTCCAGTGCGCGGTTTGGAACCGCCAGTTAATACGATCCGCTTCGGCTTCGACTTCTCCGAGGAGATCGTGGTAGCGCTTGATATGGGCGCGACTTGGGGCGCCGATCTGAACGAACGTAAACTGCCCGTGGTACGCAGGGTACTTTTCCATAAAGCGCTCTATCCCGTGAAATCTCTCCAGTATCCCCTTGGTGTAATCCACACGGTCAACGCCAATCCCCATGAACGTCGCCTCCACCCCATGGTCTTTCAACAAGGCCGCCCGATCCAGGTAAGGGGAGGAAGGCAGGGAACCTTCGAGCTCTCCCGTGTCTCCAGACGCGACGCTGATAGGAAAAGGCCGCACCTCGGTTAGGTGTCCGCCACGCTCCACAGAAAAACGCTCCCAGTTCACGCGTGACTCAAGTGTACGGTCGACCGTTTCCAGGAAGTTGTTGCAATGGGATTGGAGGTGAAAGCCCACCAAGTCGGCACCCAGCAACCCGTCCAGTAAATCGCGCTGCCAGGGGCAGATGGAAAAGGCTTCGGGGTTCGGCCAGGGAATGTGCCAGAAGATGGCGACGCGGGCATGGGGCAGTTTCTCCTTTACCAGGCGGGGGAGCAGTGCAAAATGGTAATCCTGAACGAGCACAACGGGTTCTTCGACCCCCTCCATTTCCTCGACTAACGCCTGCGCGAATTTCTGGTTGACGGCCTGATAGTACTTCCAATCCCTGGCGCGGAAGATCGGGCGGGTGTGGGCAATGTGGCAAAGCGGCCAGAGGCCTTCATTTGCAAATCCGAAATAGTAACCTTCCTCCTCTTCCTTCGTAAGCCAAACCCGCTTCAGCGTGTACTGGGGGTCGTCAGGAGGTACGCGCAGGCAATCCCGTTCGTCCACGCTTTCGCGATCAGCGTCCCCTGAGCCATGTGCGAGCCACGTACCCTGACAAGTTCGCAGAATGGGCTCGAGGGCCGTAACCAAGCCACTTGCCGGGACCGTGACCTCGACGACCTTCCCCCGGTAAACGTGCATGTAGGGTTCACGATTGGAGACCACAAAGAACGGCCTGCCCCCCAGCTTGCTCCGCACGTGGAGGCGAAGCCGTTCCGGCGTCCAGAGTGAATCCGCACTCTCCCGGAGCCGCGCTTCCTCTTCCGCGGCAGCCCGTGCGGCCTCCAGGCTCTTGGCGAGGTGCGTCACTTCCTGCGCCAAAGGCTTGAAAAGGTCTTCGTCTTCAAGCCCGGAACGTTCCCCGCGCTTGCCGACTCGTAACTCCCTGACCCACCTGGCGGTTCTGGCGATGGGCCCCACGATACTCCAGCGGATGATGAGCAGGGTTACCAGGGCGATGAATGCGGCTTGCGCCAGGACCCGCAGAAAGGTGTCCCGCCACAGCCTTGCGGCTTGGGCGTTGATGAAACTTGCGTCGTGAAAGATCGCCAGGGCTCCGGCGACACCCGACTCATCGTGAAGAGGCAGCACGTGGAGGTGCGTGGGCTTCCCGTTCAAAGTTGTGAAGCCAGAAAAGCTAAGATTGCTGGAGATCACCTGGGAGACGGTCCCTTGCTGGCCCTCGAGGTAAATCTCTAAACCCGGCGTCTTGGCAACCCCGTTCCCCGCCCTGTCGAAGATGGCGATCCCAGTTGCGGGTTCGCGCTTCGCAAACTCTGTCACATAGGTTCGCAGACGCCGGTGCGACCCCTTGCCGAGAAGGGGTTCTACGTTTCCTTCCAAGCTCTCCGCCAGGATCTCGGCGCGGTTCGTCAACTCCTTCCTCAGCCCCCGCTTCTCCGCTCTTACCTGAAATAAGGCGAATAGATACGACAAAACCGTCACCCCGACGATGAGCGAGAAGGCCAAGCGAAGACTCATCCTCATAAATTTGCCAACCCTTTGGGGCGAACGTGCAGACTTCAAAACACATAACTCGGGCCGCCGGGAACGGAGGCAGAGAGGTTCCGATTTTGCCGCAGCTTTGAGCTTCTTCGGACTGCCCTCGGCGGGAAGCGGGAAGGGCCAGCCGCGCTGGCCCTAAGTCGCCTGACTGGATCACGCTCCGCTACACCACTTGGATATCGAGCACATGGATGATGTTCTTGTCGGGATCCAGCTTTCCTGTCACCTTCACAGTTTTCCCGTCGAACGGTTTGGCCTTTTCCTGATCATCAAGTTGGAAAGTGGCTTTGTTTTCAGTATCCACCAGAACGAACGTGCCTTCCGTTTGCGTAATTCGGCCAAGGAAGGTTTGGGCGTCCTTGGTTGCGTTGTCGGGCTGCGTTGCAGATGGGTTCGAGACCGTAATCGCAATCTGAGCTGGAGCAGGGACAACGCTGAGAATTGTGCCGCCGACCAGTCCGAAAGCTAACAAACACACGTACGCATACGCTCTCTTCATAGTTTTCCCTCCATGGGAGTCACCCAAAATATGCGCCGGGCTTGAACCTATCCACTTGCTCTCACCCGGTCTCCTTACCTCATGCAACTGAATGGCAAATGACTCTGCAAGGTTGACGGCGCTAAGATTCAGTCATTTACCGAGATGGGGAATTACCGGAAGATGAAAAATCGACCTACGGAGTGAATTTCTTGCCAGGTGGGTTTGAGCGCTTGACCGTAGCCAGCCTGCCCAGGATGCCTTGAGGGTTTAGAGCGGGGAGTGGTTGTGAGATTATTCCTGGGCTCGCGCTGACTGAGGATCACACGAGGTCCATCCCTCCTAGTACCAAAAGGCAGGGATTCGTATCCGGAAGGGTCACCTAGGTGGTCCCTAGCCCATCTCATCTTTCTTCTTTGACTTGCCGCCGAGTTTCCTGAATTCCCCGCCCACCCCTTTGCCGATTTTGCCGACGCCTTTACCCGTGCCGACGGTCACGTTTTTGCCCAATCCCACCACTCCCTTTCCGAATGACGCCCCGGCGCCCACAACGTTCCCGCGCGCCAGGTTTCCGACACCGCCCGCCGTGCCTTTGGCCAAATCCCCCGTGCCTTTGGCAACGCCCTTTCCAATATCCTCCCCGCCTTTGCCCATTTCTTTTCCAGGCCCCGTCGATTGCTTCTCCTTTTGGTTCGTCTTCTGCGGCTCAGCCGAGGCCTGGTCAGGGCTCGATTGGCCCCAACCGCAAACAGCCATGGCAAATCCAAGTGCTCCAAGACAGATCAGCCGGAATCCAGGTTTCATTTTTTCTCCCCCCTGCAGAGCTTTTCTTTCCTGACAGCCCTAGCCCTGCAAGTATGATGCAAACTGACCCCACATGAGGTTGTCCCGACCGCTCTTTCTGTCCAAGCACATGGAAACATAGGAGTTATGCCATGTCCCCCTTAGACCCCAGCCTTTGGTCCTATTCTCGAAGGGAGTTCATTGCCCGTACGGGGGTTGAGCTCCAGCCCGTTTATCCTTTGGAGGTCGACGATCCCCAAAGGGGAATACGCAACACGCGCTACTTCTCGGAAGAATTCAACGAGCTGTTAAGGCACACGGTTCGCGAAACCCGCCGCTTGGGAATGCAGTTTGATCTCACGCTGGGCAGCGGCTGGCCATACGGCGGCCCGTTCATAACCGTGAATCGCGCGGCCCGCTGCCTGCGCGTCCTGACTCGAACCGTGGCGGGTCTGGAGCCATTTTCCTGGGACCTGACGGCGGAGGTGCACGAGAACGAAAACATTGTGGCGGCAGTGGCGACCCCTATCCGGCCTTCCGGGGAGCCGGACCTCGCGCACAGCAGGGTGATAACGGACCAAATCAGACCGCGGCTCGAAAATCGTGAGATGACCGGTATCGCCATCGAAAAGTCAGAGCTTCCCTCGGGTTTGTGGAGCGTCAGGGTTTTTGTGGATGCACCCACCCTGATGCAGGTGAAGCGGCCCACGCTGGGGATGGAAGGCTATGTGATGGATCATCACAGCCAGGAGGCGATGGCTCTCTTCCTCGGGGCGGCGGGCGACCAGGTAATCGAACCCCTGAAGTCCGTGGCTGATCCCCCGCTGCATTCCGTTTTCTGTGATTCACGGTAGATGACGTGCCGGAGCCGCGCTTGATTAAGGGAACGTGGGAACTCGAATTCGACGGCGGTTCCACGCTCAGCCTGGAAGCGCCCAGTCCCTGGAATGATCTTGCGCCGGTCAAGAACTACAGCGACTGGGCCACATATCGGATTGGCTTTGACGTTCCGGAGGGAGGCGCAGGCCTGGAGTGGTGGCTCGATTTGGGGAGCGTTCGCGAGACCGCGGAGGCTAGCTTGAATGGCACGGCTTTGGGCGCCGCCTGGAAGGGAGCGCGCCGGCTGAAATGCACGGCGGCGCTCAAGGCCGGCCGGAACCAACTCGCCGTGAGAGTCGGGAACCTCTGGGTCAACAACTACTACACGCGTCCCAAGCGTAACCTGAAGCCCGTTGCAGAGACGTTGGGTATCCGGTGGGGGACCTCCGGTGAGATTCCGCCCAAGACGACGCCCCCCTCTGGCCTCCTCGGACCCGTCCGCTTGCTTCCCCTGCGGCGCCGGACCGAGAAGTGGTAAGGGCACATAGGCTTGACCGCAGCCTTGAGGCCAAGAACCCTCTTGCGGCCATTACCTCGAGCGCGTGGGGGAAGCACCCTTGGCAATCGCGTTGAGGCACGGTTGACTGTAAGCCAACAGGCACGCCGGTGAGAGGGGCCGGGTTTGGCCGAGGAACTGCGGAGGCCGTCCTGTAACCTTCGAGATTGCCGCGTTGTTCACTCCCCACTCCGCCCACAGGTCGCCGCGTATTTCCGGATCGGGCGATTGGTTCTGCTTTTCACGGAGCTTGCGCAGGCAGGACTTCGCAATCTCGAGGTATCGCGCCTTGCCCGTCATCTGTGCCATCACACCCAGGGCGTAAAGGGCCAGCGGAGTTTCACCGGGGTCGGCCTGCAAGTCGCCTCCCTCTCCGAATAGATGAGTGAAGGCCTTGTCAATCGCCGGGGCAAGACGAGCATCTCGGGTCAACGCATAGTAGTCCGCCAGCGCCAGCACGACGTGCTCCACAAAACCCACGATCCTGGGCTGTTGCGTATATGCCATGTAGGCGGGCCAACTCCCGTCCGGATTTTGCAGTCTCACAAAAGCTTCTACAGGCGCTCGGGCGGCTTCCAGGTACTTCGCTTCGCCCGTGTACGAATGGAACTGGCACATCATGTGCAGGTGCACTGCACCTGTGCGGGCATCCACCTGTTCGAAATCCAGGCTCAGGTTCCGTAACCTTTCGCCGCAGCGAGTAACCCAATCCCATGCGACCGGATCGCCACTAAGACTAGCCCAGGCGAGCGCCCCCAGAAGCCAGGCATGGTCAGGCGCACCGGCTTCGTCAAGCGCGAGGTAGCAGTGGCCGTA
>PMYF01000242.1 GCA_003171295.1 Acidobacteriota bacterium
CTGCGGCCGGGCCGGGGCGAGGCGGTGAGTCACGCGCCGGCCCCCGCACTCCTCAAAATTCTCAACCCTGACCGGCGGCTGATTGCCGTCGCGCGCCACGTCTCCGGCGCCGTCTATCATCCCAATCTGGTGCTGGCCTAGTTTCCTGCTCCATCCCCTGGTTGATGGAAAGCCCTGCGTCTACTCCCTCCCTTGCCGGGATTAGCCCCACCGCATGGTTATTCATGACTGTCCTCATTGCCTATTAAGCGATACGTCACGCCAGACATTAGCATCTATCACGCTTTTCCTTGACAAAACATTAAGTGTTTGATACCGTACACTCGAGTCAGGGCACTCATACAGCTTCATCTGGACAGGGCGAATTGCCGACGGGTTGGTTGAAACGCGTCTCGGCGTTTGCGTTCAGTGCACGCGAATACTGGATGCGTACACCTGCCATGGGGTGGCGCAGGGTTGCCGTGCGTGGCGGGAAGAGTGGGGTTGTGACAAGTACACTTAAAATTCAGCTAGAGAGAGGAGGTCAGTTGAAAACAAGAGTCACGGTGGCATTGAGTGTCGTTTCCATCCTCGCGGTGGCGTTAGCTTATGGGCAAGGCCAAGGAACCATGGGGCGCTTGGACGTGCCGTTCGAATTTAGGGTCGGTAAGAAGGCGATGCCGGCTGGGAAGTACGAATTTGTGAAGCAACCGGGAACGGAATCCCACCTTCTGCTTCGCAACGTAGAAACCACGAAATCTATGTTCGTTCCGGTCGTCGAGCGGATCGCCGCGATGACCTCCTCTGGGAACCACAAAGCGAGGCTCGTGTTCGATACGGTAGGAGACCAGAAATTCCTTTCGGAGTTCTGGCCAGCCAACAACGACGATGGGTTCCTGGTAGGCGTAACCAAGGGAGAGGAAAAGCACTTGGTCTTAGCCGAGAAATAGGCAGGGCTGCCGGGTCCGGGCACTGCCCAGATGAAGCACTGCCTATGCCTGATACGGACCATGGACCTCTACCTGGTTGAACAAAGGCTATTGCTGATGGAAAAGCAGCATAGGCCGGAATCGCGGGTGGCGCATCCGTTCCGAACTATGGAATGTATGCGGCCTTTGAGGATAGTATAATGATCGAGTGTCACGGCATTAACATTATTGCTGAATACAATACCCTCATTACTTGACCCGCAGCACGTATCAACGTGCCCGCCTCTTCGATTCGGAGAGGTATAAGCACCGGCGGGTACGAACCCTGGATGAACTGCGAACCATGCTCGGTTTCAAGATCATTGGATATGTCTTGCTGCCCGAGCATTTTCATCTTTTGATCTGGGCCTCGACTAATCCCAACCCTTCTAAGATCCTTCAGGAATTAGAGGACTGCACGGCGCCATTTATCTTAAAGAATTTGAAAGATAATGCGAGCCAGCGTCCTGAGTCAGAAGTTTGTCGATGAAGTCAGCCCGAGAAGCGGGCGAAAGAAGGTAGCCCACGGCGTNNTTTCACAGCTTCGTCAGCCGTGGGTAGCGGTGGATTCCCGCTGGGGCGGGATTGACTGTTCCGGAGATTTCCGCTGGCGCGGAATATGTCACGCCCCGCCCTCCCCCGTCCGTGGTGAGATATTCGGGGTTAGGATTCCCGGTTCACCATGGGACAAGAAGGTCGTGCGGGGATCAAATCATCGCATCGCGCAAGCGCCTGATCGCTCCATCGCCCCAGCACACGATCTCCCGATTCCACCTGCGACCGTGACACACTTCCCCGTATCGGTTATCGGTAGAGTCAGGTGAGAAGATGAGCCGTTCCAGCGGGGATCCACCCTGGGAACCTCTTGGCTGTGCGGCGAGAATGGAAGCAGCGGATCCGCCTCAGGCTCCGCTAGGCCGGGGAACTTGTGGGGCCAGCAAGTTCAAGACAGCCAGCGCCCCATCGCGTGCGGCGTGGGGACGCGCCAATTCGCGGGCCTGCTGGCGAAGCGCGGCAAGCTTTGGGGGATCCGCAAGCAGGGATGCGATGGCCGGCGCCAGATCCTCGGGTCTCCTGATCCAGATTCCCGCTCCCCATTTCTCAATCCACTGGCAGGTGCGCTCCTCATTTCCCGGCAGCGGATCGAACGCCAGCATGGGCAAGCCGCAAGCAAACCCTTCCGTGAGTGTGCCGCCGCCAGGTTTGCTGATGAGGAGGTCGGAGGCCACCATCCACTCCTGCATGTTGTCCACCCAGCCCAGCACCCGAACCTGAGGTAAGCTCCCCAGCCGTCTTCTCAGCCGTTTCTCGAGGCGCTGGTTCCGGCCCGTGATCATCACCATCTGCAGCGAGCGCCCAACCCGCGAGATCTCCTGAAAAATGCGCTCCGGATTTCCATGTCCGGTCCCGCCGAAGAGGATCAAAAGCTGGAGGGCGTCATTCTTGATTCCCAGCCTCGCGCGCGTCGACTCGCGTTCCGGCAGGGAGGCAAACCCCGCGTCGATGGGCTGGCCCGTGGTCACGACCTTGGATACCGGAGCGCCCGCGGTCACCAGTTCCGCCGCGAGATCGACATGAGTGGTCAAAAAAAGGTCAACTTCCGGCTGAATCCAGGCGCGGTTAAAGTCCATCAATTCCACTCCCACCAGCTGAAAGCTCGCCTGGGCTTGGCGCTTGTAAAGGGCCGCGAGCTCGCAAGTGCCGACTTCGGTAGCCAGGACAACGTCCGGAGCGAAACTGTGCAGATATCGGAAAAGTGGCTGTGCGCCTTTGCGGTAGAGCCATCCCGGGCCGGTGGATTCTGACTCGTGCTGGATCTTTTCAATCCACCGCCACAGGCCGGGCGAAATCCGTAGCGGGATCAGGTAGGAGTTGTAATATGCCCGGAACCACCGCGCACAAAACTGGAGCGTATCGATAACTTCCACGTGCGCCTCGGGGCGCAGATCCAGAAAAGCACTACGCAGCGCCCGGGCGGCGCGTTGGTGCGCTGCGCCGTGCGGCACGGTGAGGATCAGGATTCGCGGAGGCATGGTCATGCGGCCTGACGTCTCAAGAGCTTCGAGCGGTGAGACAGCCCGACATATTTTGCGGCGAATCCCATTCCGCTTGCAACTGGCTTTGCGAGTGGCGACACGTTATCTTCTTGGCGCGCTGGGCCATTCCCCAGTTTCACCCGCAATCCACCCGTCTGCGAAGGAGCGCGGCTCAAGCCGTGTCCTCGCATGGCTAACCGGTGCCATCTCAGACCCGGGGGCAACGCATTCGTGCCGCTTTACATTCCTCTTCCAACCGCTTAACATCGCNNGCTCGCACTTATGGACCTGCTCATACTTGGCGCCGGAATGGGAATCGTCGGAGGTTTGCTTCCCAGTCCCCTGCATATGATTGCGCTGACACAAGTGGCGTTGGGCCGCTGGCTGCGCGCCATCTTTGTGTTGATCGGACCGCCGCTGGTGGTGGACGGCGCCTTGCTCTTGGTGACTTTGTTCTTCTTTCGCTTCGTTCCTCCCCATATCGCGCATTACGTTGCGTACGTGGGGGGGGTGGTGCTGATCAGCTTCGCGGGTTATTCGCTTTGGGAATTGCGCCATAAAACTCGCGAGGAGATGGCGAGTTCTGCGACGCTCAGCTATGTCAGCGTTTCGGTTGCCACACTGGCGGAAGTGGCCGCGCCGGGCACTTGGATCTATTGGCTTACCATCGCCGGACCCATCCTCGGGGAGGGCCGCCAGCGCGGCTACNNTGGCGGCAAACGTTTTACTGTTGCTTATGGGAATCTCCTACCTCGTGCGCGCCTACCTGGGTGGGTAGCGCCTGCCTGACCGCCGGGGGACCGCCCGGTGACGGAGTGGTCAGCACTTTCACGTCAAACGCCGGGATCTTTACCTCCAGGGGTTCCTGCCGGCCCGTCAAGGCGTTGTGGTAGAACTGATCGAGCGCCACGGTTTGCGCCCTGTCCGTGTAGTTCAACACAAAGAGGATCTTCACCCCGGCTTTTTGGCGCGCGGCCAGCTCCACGCCTTGCGGAAGCGTGGCGTTCAGGGGTAGGGAACTCTTCTGCGCGGCGCGGGCAATCAGGCGGTCGTAGAAAAAGGGTGAGGTCGATTCGCTGCCCACGTAGTACACCCAGCCTTTCCCCACGCCGTTTTCGGTGACGGCCGCCTTGCCGGCGTAATAACCCTTGCCGTACGTCGCCACGATTTTCGCGGTGGTGGGCTCCAGAATGTCGGACCAGACGCAGGTGGGGAAGTGCGATTCGCCCGGCCCCACCACTTCCTGTTCCTCGTTGATCTGCGGGTCAAAATCATGGATGGCCACGCCGGCGAGTTCGGCGAACGCTCCGGGGAGCGTCCGGTTGGTCACCACGTTGTGTTCATCTTTTACCCCCGAGCGAAAGCTGAGGATCAGTGTCCCGCCGTTCTTGACGTAGGCGCTGAGCTTGTCCACGAGGGTCTGATCCGTCACGAACAGGGCCGGGGCCACCAGCATTCGATAAGCCGAAAAATCGCTCTCCGGGAATGCCACGTCCACGCTCACACCCGCCCGGCGGAAGGCGTCGTAGAAGTCGTGAAGCTGCCGGTCGTAGTGGAAGCCTTCGACCAACGGCTGGATCTCAAATGCCCAACGGGAATCGGGTGAAACCAGCAGGGCGACCGGCGACACCACCTTCGAGCCGTGCAGCAGCTCCGTGAGCTGTCCCAATTCCTTCCCTGTTTGTGCCACAGCCTTGTAGCGGGAATTGGGGAAGCTGTCCTGATCCAGGACGCCCTGCCAGTATTGCTCCGTGCCGTAACGGGAAGTTCGCCAGCGGAAGTAGCAGACGCCGTCCGCGCCGTGCGCTACGGATTGGTAGGCCCACACGCGATAGAGTCCGGGAGAGGCCTGCCGTCCCGAGAACGCCGACCAGCCTGGCAGGCCGCCTTGTTGTTCCATAACCATGTAGTTCTGATTGTTTTTGGAGCCGCGCATCAGGTCATGCGCCAACCCGGGTCCGTTGTATTGGGCGTAGTCTTTCTCGAACATCGGGTAGTTGTCCCAGGCCACGAAATCGAGCGAGCGATTCAGGTCGTAATAATCAACTCCGCCATACAGACCCATTTCGTTGTGCGTAACGGCTTGGTGGGGAGCCATCGTGCGTAGGATGGCCGCCTGGGTGTCGAGGTAGGCGTGCGTCGAGTCGCTCTGGAAGCGATCGAAATCAAGCGCCAGGCTGGGGTTGTGGGCATTTTCCAGAGTGTTCCAGGGCAACGGAATCTCTGACCATGCCTGATACGTGTGGCCCCAAAAAACCGTGCCCCAAGCCTTGTTCAGTGCGTCGAGCGTTTGATATTTGCGTTGGCACCACTTCTGGAAAGCCACGCGGCTGAGGGGGTCGAAGCACTTCGGATCCCCCAGTTCGTTGTCAATCTGCCAGCCGATCACTCCGGGATGATCC
>PMYF01000985.1 GCA_003171295.1 Acidobacteriota bacterium
AGGCGGAAGAACTCGTCGTAGAACTCGGGCCGAGCTTCGCGCGTGGAAAACACAAAGTCCTCGCTGCGCAAGTCTGCCAGTTCCAAAGCTGCCCGTCTGGCGAGCGGATGCCGCTGGGGCAGCACGACCTTGAATGGCACCCGCCAAATGACCTGGTGGTTGAGCCCGTCAAGCGAGGCCGGCAGGTTCACGAAGGCCACGTCAATGCGACCCTCGCGCAAGGCCTTCAACTGTTGCACCCCCAGGCCGTGGAAGTAGTCAAACTGCACTCTGGGGTGGATTCCCTTGAAGGCCTGGATGACGGGCGCGAGATAGTTGAGGTGGAGCCCGCTGGGGAAGCCAAGAACGAGGCTGCCGGTGATGGCACCCGCCGCCGCGCGCGCCTCGTTGGCCGCCTCCGTCGCCTGGGCCAGAATGGCTCGCGCCCGCTGGTGAAGTACTTTGCCGGCCCGGGTGAGCTGGACCCCGGTGTGGCCGCGCTCGAATAGCGGGGTCTGCAACTCGTCCTCGAGGTCCTTTATCTGGCGGCTAAGAGCCGGTTGGGCCACGCGCAAGCGCGCCGCCGCATGGGTAAAGTTCAGTTCTTCAGCCACCGCCACGAAGTAACGGAGGTGTCTCAATTCCATGCGCCCACCATACCAGGGACGCATGGCTGGACCAAGAAACAAAGTATTGGGCAATCCCCGTCCGAGGGAGTTAAAGAAGGAACAGTGAATGACACGAATGCAACGATGACAGGAACCGCGGGCGTAGTCCGGAGCCCGAGGGTGGAGGTCCGAGGGAATGCTGAAGGCCCGAAGGCCGAAAGCCGGGCTCGCCCTGCCGGAGACGGAGATGGGCCCTTGGAGGACGCTCGTCACGCAACGCCTCGCCGTTTCCTAGCGGGACTTTACAAGTTAGCTGCGGCAAAGCGCGAGAACAGCTCGGCAGAATGCGGCTGGAATGCGATTTGGGTTTGTATGTCCTAAACGGCCTGGTACCGCCCCAAGTCCAAGACTTGCAGGAGCTTTTCCTGATCGGCGTCCCGCTCGCTCAGGCAGGTGGCGGTGCGGGGGTGTTTCTCTCCTTGTTGGCGAGGATAAAGCAGCAGCACTTCTTGGATGCCGCCCAGCAATTCCATCATGCGGGTCAGGCTCAAATCCATGCCCCGGCCGTGAAGCGTGCGCTGCAGCAGGGAGGTGAGCGTCAGCGCCAACACACAATAAAAGGCATGGACTCGGATTTTGCTGTCGGTCCAATGGAACATCGGCGACCAACCCAGAAAGTGCGGATTCTTCATGTCGCGAAAGGCGCTTTCGATGTGGTGCTGGGCGCGGTAGCCCAGCACGATCTCCTCATTGGACCAATCGGTGTTATCGGTGAAGAGGATCGTCTTGCCCAGGTGAGTGCGCATGAGTCGCCCCAGCGCGGCGGTGTCGGTGCGATAACTCAAGGTCGGCACTTTGCCAGACGCCACCTCGTAGCGGATCAGGCTCTTGAGGAACTGCCCGCTTAAAATCTGCTCGACGTGCTTGCGGACCGATTCGGTCGTGGGAGTATGGCCCTGCTTGAGTTGCCCTTCGCGCCGTCGCCGCAGGCTGCCTTGCAGTTCCGCGAGCTTGCGGCGCGCCTTGGTGAGACTGGCATTGATCCCTTGCAACTGGCCTTCCAGCAGATTCTCGTTGTAGGTGATCACAATCCGGCGCTCCTGCCCAAAGACCTGTTTAGTGGTGCGGTAGGCCAGACAACTGGCCAACCGTTCTCCGGCCAAAGGTGCAAATTTATTCAACGGCACACCTAACAAGTCCGGATGCTGGGAGGGCACCAGTGAGCCGATGAAATGAAAGGGCGTATCGCCCAGGGTGTCAAAGGCCGGAGTGGAGTTGTTGCCCTTGTCGAAGATGAGCGTGATGTGCTCGCACCCCTGCGCCAGTTGGCGGTAGCGCTGAGCCAGCTCTTCCGAGACGCTCTGAAAGGCGGTGGCGTCGGTGAGGTTGCCGGTATAGACGACATGAAAGAGCGGCACGTGAAAGTCGGTGCTGACCAGCATCCCCAGGCTGACTTGGCGCAGGTCGCCACGGTGCTGCTTATTGTGGCCGCGGGCGGGCAAGGACGCGGGGGTGCGCGTGTTGATAAAGGTGAAGAAATTGGTGCCGTCATACACCAGCAGCCGCAACGAGAGCTGGAACTGCCGGATGAGGCGCTGCGAGAGGGCCTGCTCGATGGCCTGGATGTCCGCGGCGGTGACTCGCTCCATGTGGTTCCAGAAAGCTTGGCTGGAGAGTTGGTCGGTGGTGGCGGGCACCAAGCGCGGCAAGACGGTATGGTGGTACCAATCCGCCAACTGGGCCTTACTGGTGGGATGAGCCGCACGGTTCAGCGCCGCAAGCAGGAGATACTGGCCGGTGGACAGGCCCTGGTCACGCTTGGGAACTTGGGCATCGATGAGTTCGACCAGGCCGATCTGTTGGGCCTGGTCGTAGAGGGCGGCGACATCGCCGAAGCTGCTCAGACGGGCGGTTTTGGGCCGGAGCGGCGTCTGGGCCTGCGCGAGGGCCTGTAAGATATGGTCGAGAGAGCCGAGATAGGTGGTTTTAACGATTTTGGGTTTGCCGTCCACGCGGTGGCACTCGCGGGCATAGTAGTAGGTGCGGCCGCTGATGTTTTTAGGGGTGAGCGAAGCCATGATAGTTAGGTCATACAATAGGCGGTATATAGCTGGCAGCAGCGCCGCAATTCATAGTGGTAGCAGCATGAACTGTAAATTTAAGGCTGTCAACAGGCAAAACCACCAAAAATGCCGACCGGGTAGGTATCGGGAGATAGTATTTAGGTCATACAAAGGCCAAGTGCACGGGTGCCGAAGGGTGGAGAGACTCAAAAGCCGCACGAGCGGGAAAACCCGGTAAAATCAGGCTGGCGCGGGGTCGTGGACGGAACGATTAGAAAGGAAACCGCGCTCCGTTAGAAGAACTGGCCCATAACTTGTAAACTTCCGCTAGGACACCTCTGGCGTGCGCCCTCGTGGGCGGAAATCGAGGCGGCGGAGAAAAGGACGGAAGGGAAACCGCAGTAAGGCTGAGCACCCTGATGGCGGTTCATCCTCTCGACCCCAGCGACAGCAAACGGTGCCTCAGTCCAGTCCGTTTTCACAGGAGCTATACTAAACGCGGGTGAGAT
>PMYF01000603.1 GCA_003171295.1 Acidobacteriota bacterium
CCAGGAAAATAGGATAGAATGGGGAACTGATTGTGAGGAGCGAACAAGCCCCAACTATGCCCGCCTTCGGCGAGAATCTTCAGCGCGAGCGAGAAATGCGTGGCGTGGCTCTGGAAGAAATTTCCTCCGCCACTAAGATCAGCCTGCGCTTTCTCCAGGCCATCGAACAGGAAGATTTTGCGAAGTTGCCGGGAGGAATCTTCGCGCGGAGTTTTATCCGCAGCTACGCGCGCTACCTGGGTCTGGACGAAGACCGGGTGGTGGCCGAATACCAGCTTGCCGCCCGCCCGCAGACCGAAGTGGACCTGCACCGGTTGACACCCGGCAGATTCTCGACGCCGCGGCTGGCTTCGCGAAGTCCGCTGGTGGGCGCGCTGGTGGCGGCCGTCCTGCTCGCCGGGGGCTACGCCCTCTTCCGTTACTCCCGCCCCACCGTGGAAATTCCGGCTCCCCACGCTTCCGGTCCCGCGCTGACGCCCACCCAGGCCGCTCCGCCCGCGCCCGCCCCAGAAGCCAACCCTCCTCTCTCCAGCGTGACTCCCCTTGCGGGCAACAGCACGCCCGGAGCGGCCCCCACCACCGCGCCGGCAACAGCCCCGGGGATGGCCCCCAGTGCATCGGCGTCAACGCCGCCGCCAATCCAGAACGCCGCCCCGCAGTCCGCCGCGGTGCCTGTCAAGCCACCGGGCACGAAATTCGCGCAGGATTCCGGGTTGGTGCTGCAGGTGGCCGCCACGGAACGCGCCTGGATAGCGGTGGACGCTGACGGGAAGACCGTGCTCCAACGCGTGTTGAATCCTAACGAAGTTGAAACCGTAAAGGCGCACGACTCCTTTGACGTGACGGCGGGCAACTCCCAAGGCATCATCCTGACGCTGAACGGAGAGACCTTGAAGCCCCTGGGCCGGCGCGGCGAGGTGAAGACCGTTCACGTCACGCGCGAAGACCTGAAAAGTCCAACACCCTGAGGTCCAGCCATTTCCGAACGGTTAGTGGATTTAATCCGGGCCGGTAAGGCGCCCCAGGTAATTCTTCGCAAGGGTGCAGAGGGAAATTTGCCCTTGCCGAGGGAAGAGAAAATCGAGGTCCTGACGTTATTGACGGCCAACCCGGATGCGCCGCTGCGCGCCAGGGCGCTTGCCACGCTCAAGGGATGGGACTACACGGAGGTGCGCCGGGTTCTGGCCAGCCCGCTGACCGCGCCCGATGTGCTGAGCATCGCGGCGGAACAACTCCTGGCGGGGCACGAGGAGCTGAGGGAGGTCCTGCTGCGGAATCCCAGCCTTCCGGAAGAAACCCGCCGCAAGCTTCAGCCCACCCCACCCGACCACCCCCACCGGGAGATTCTGGCTAAACTGACGGAGGCGCTGCAGCAGGAGGATGCGAACCTGCTCCAGGTGTTGCCCCCGGAGATCGAGGCTCCCTCGGAAGCCACCAAAGAGGACGCCGAGCTCAGCACAGCAGACCGGCAAACCTTGCGGCAGAAGATCGGCCGCATGAACGCGGTGGAAAAAATCAAGGCGGCGCTGACTGGGAACATGGAAACGCGCATGATCCTGGTGCGCGACTCGAACAAGGTTGTGGCGCGCGCCGTGCTGCAGTCGCCCAAGGTTTCCGATTCAGAAATCGAAGCCTATGCCTCCGCCAAGAACGTGGCCGAGGAAGTCCTGCGGCTGATCGCCCTGAATCGCAAGCATATGAAGACCTACCTGGTCCCAAGGGCGCTCATCAACAATTCCCGCGCACCCATTGACATCACCCTGCCTCTCATCAACCGGCTGAACGCCCGGGATCTGAAGACCCTAACGCTCAACCGCAATATTCCGGACGTCATCCGCAGTGCGGCCATCAAGCTCATCAGGCAGAAAGAAGAGGCTTCCAAGCCGAAGCTTTCGGGTAAACACTAACCAGACTGCGCGCGAGCGGCGGGGCGGCTCTTGTCCTGCGCCCGCCGTGGCGGGCGATGGGAAGTCCGTGCCACGGGTTTCGTTGGCGATGTGAAGTCGTCGCGGCGAGGCAGTCAAGCGCCCGTGCGAACCGGTGGTGGGTCAGTTTCCGAGTCCGCCGTTTCCCATTCCCAATGCATCGTTCCAGCTTCCACGGCCTTCCGGGTAGTGGGTCAATTTGGTGTAGAGGCTGCGGAACCTGTCCCGATCCCATCGGGACGCCGCCATTTGGCGAGGTTAACTCGCCGCTACAGCATCCAGCGAGTAGCGTGGTCCTGTTTTGAAGCCCCGCGGCTCGTCCCCCACGGATACCTAAAGGGCGCGGACCTTCCAAATAGGCCTGCGGTACGCTGTTTCCGCCCTGAATTACCGCGAAATCTGTGAAATTTCGGCAAAAAGCCTGCTCGATGACATGACATTTTGTCATCCTCGCCTTTGTTTTCANNTTCATTTTTAACATCTCTTTGCCAGCTAGCACCTTGGGCGGAGCCACAATCTTACAACTCATTTAAATTCAATATGTTGAGAAATTGGGTAGTATTGTCATTTTCGAGACACGGACGCTCCCAGGTG
>PMYF01000571.1 GCA_003171295.1 Acidobacteriota bacterium
TTTCTGCCCATGGATTTCAGGCCGCTCACCAGCAATTTTGCGGGGGAGTTGTGCCATGGCGTGCAGATCGTGTTGCTCGACCGGCAGGCGCTGGAGCCGACCGAGATGGGTGTGGAGCTGGTGGCTGCGCTCTGGAAGCTTTTCCCTAAGGAGTTTAACCTGGATGGCTCACGCCGTTTGATCGGCAGCCACAAGGTAGTGGAATCGATCCGCGCGGGCCGCGACCCCCAGCGCATCTGGTACGACTGGCAGGAGGCCCTGGAGAAGTTCAAGAAACTCCGCGCCCAGTATCTGCTTTATCCGTGAGGGTGGTCCCCCGGCCCGATGTGCCCGGCGCGGAGGGGTGGCTTCTTCTGCCTGCTGCTTACACTCTGCTGCCTGCTCGCCGGGGCCCTGCCCCAGGTGCCGCAGGCCCAGTTTACTAACTGGGGGGTAGTGGGTCACTTTGGTTCCTTGTAGCGGCGGTCTATGACCGCCGGTTTTTGATTCCATAGATTCCGGCGCTCATAGAGCGCCGCTACAGCAAACTGACCCACTGCCAACTGGGGTATTGTGTTGTCCTCTCTACGGGGAGTAGTATCTTGCCAGTGCGGTCCCACGCATTGGCCACATCAAGGGCCGTTTCACTCGCATCGGGCGTGTCCTGGGAGGGACCATGAGATTCAAATCACGGGTACTTCCAATCAGTGCTCTATTGACTATCCTGCTTTGCGGAGGCGGCCGTGCTGCCCTGCTGGGTGCGAAGGATAAGATCCCTCCGGTCAACTCGGATGACCCCACCCTTCGTCTCTATAACCTGTTGGATTCGAAACTGGGCGGCAAGCTCGAAGATTTCCACTTGCTGGCGGATACCTCCAATGATCCGCAGAACCCGGGGCAGGTGCAGCAGCACGTTCTGCGCGTGGACTACGACAAGAGCCGCGCTTTTGGGAAACTCCGGATTGTCATCCGGACGGTCGATCAGCTCTCACCCGAGCAGTTGAAGACTTACACCACCAAGGAAATTTACGATTTTGCCGAAAGCGACAGCGAGAAATTCACGAAAACTGATCCGGGCTCCTTTGGCCGGCCGGGCGACGTCTATTTTCGGCCCGCGTCGCCGGGAGGGCCGCTTGGAACCGCCCAGGCGTCCGATGAGGTTCAGGCCCGCTATGAGCGCTACGTGACGCAGCACATCCTGCCAGCCCTGGAGAAAAAAGCGAGCGGGGGAGCCGGGTCGTAGGTCCTTGCTCCGCCATCAGGAAGCGTGGAGGGTGACTTTTCCCGCGCAGAATTCGCGGGCCAGTTCCACCAGCACATCCCGGCAGGCCAGTACGTCCTCCACATACACAAACTCTTCCCGGCTGTGCAGTCCTGCTCCCCCCGGGCCAAAGATTACTGTTGGTATTCCTGCCCGCGCCAGGATGGCGGCATCGGTCCAGTAGGTAACTCCTCCCTCACGCGGCACTCGCCCCACCCGGGTCACCGCTGCTCGTAATAGCTTGGGCAGCGCATGTTCACTGGGAATTTCGAATGCTGACCGCTCCAGAATGAGCTCTGCGGAGCCTTCGAACTCTTCATCCTCTTCTTTCAAAGTCCTCAGAATATCGTGAATTTCGCGGAGAGCGACTCCGTCGGGTTCAGCACTCGTGGTGCGTCGCTCGAATTGGAGAAGGCAGTTTTCCGGATAGCTGCTAAGTTCCTGGCCGCCGCTGATCAGGGAGGCGTGCAGAGACGCGGTGCCCTGGATCGCATGCGGGGGCATCGCTTGCAACTCACGACCCAGCTTTTCCAGGCGGGCCAGAACTCTGCCCATGCGGAAGATCGCGTCCCGGCCCTCCAGCGGCTTGCTGCCGTGCGCAGCAATTCCTCGTGTCCTAACCTCGACCCAGGAGAATCCCCGGTGGGCCAGGGCGATCTCAAGATGCGTGGGCTCCGTGACCACGGCGCCGTCGGCCCGCCAGCGCATTGCCACTTCTTGCGCACCCAGGCTAGCGTGCTCCTCATCCGCCACGGCGGCAACGATCAGCTTCCCTGCCGGGAGTCCGCCGGAGGACGCCAGTTGGCGCGCTGCACCGAGCATCGCCGCCACTCCACCTTTCATGTCTTGCGATCCGCGGCCGTAGAGCCGGCCTTCGCGGGCGAGCGGAGTGAACGGGGCTGCCATCCCCCCCACGCCGACCGTGTCCATGTGACCGCAAAACATTAAGGAGCGTCCGGGCGCCTCTCCTTCCATGACCCCAATCACATTCGGGCGATGGGGCGCGACTTCGGTCAGTTCGACCTGCATGCCGATCGAACGCATCTCGGCGGCAATGAGGCGGGCAATGTTCTCCTCCCCGGCGCCCCCCGGCACCAACGCAGGGTTGACAGAGTCCGTGGCGACGAGGTTCCAGAGGAGCTGAATAGTAGGTTCTAGCATGAGAGTTATGGCGCCGTCCGCTCCATCCCGGGATCTGCTACTGCGAATCTCGCGTGCAAGGCGGGACTTGCACGCAGGATGTTCATTTTGGCCCCGCGGGCCCAGGCCAGTCAATAACCCGTGACTTGCTGTCAGGCCGTTCGCACGCGCTTCTGCTCTGCGGCATTCCCTGTCCCCGCCAAGCTTCGACATCATCTCGCAGCGCGGGGGACCCGCTGCAGCAGTGAGGCGACAGGAAGCCTTGAACCATTCGCTGGGGGCTGCTAAAGTTCCTCCTGGCGATTCGTTCCTTGGGACATCCGGGAGGTGTGATGCGTAGCATAATGAGAAACGTTTGTATATTGTATATATTCATATGGATGTTTCCGGTACTTGGTCTGGGCGCCGCGTTGAAAGCCGGCGTGGCCAAGGTGGACATCACGCCGCCCCTGGGCCTGAAGATGTACGGGTACGGCGGCCGCAAG
>PMYF01000917.1 GCA_003171295.1 Acidobacteriota bacterium
GACTGCTTTCGAGCGTCCCATCTATTGCGTGCTGCCGAAGGCTTCTGTGGGGGGCCCGCTCGCCCGGCGTTTGGCCCGCAGCCTGGGCATCATCTTTTGGGAAGATGAAAGGACATCTGCCGAGAGGGACCTGCGGGCGGCAGGCAAAGTTCTGGCCAGCGGGAGAACGTTGGTGATGTTCGCTGACCGAAGGCCGGCGTCACAGGGCGCGTGCGATGCAGTCGCCTTCACGGCAGCCTCTGTGGTTTGGGAAGCGGAGTCACAGCTTTCAGGGCTCCACGTGACGATCCACCCGGTCCATCTCTTCCTGCCGGTCTCGCCGTCAAAATCGCGCGAATCGTTGATCTACGTTGACTCTGCCTTGGCTCGCCCGGCGGGTCACGGTGATGACGAAATGCAGGCACTGGACTCTGCCCTCGAAGCAAGATTTCGAGAGAATGCTTTCCAGCTTCGTCCGCCAGACCTGGAATATTTCCTGGGGGACCTCGAGGGAGTCTTACGAGCCGGCTTGCAGGAGGATTGGTGGTCTCGCCCCAACTGGAAGCAGGATGCCGAGGGTTTCGGGTTGAGCCGCCTTGTGGCGGAATGGGCCAAGCAAGCAAACTACATGGATCCGGGCCGGTTAGTCACCCTGCGCGAATCCTTGGACATCTATCGGCGCCTTCAACAGCAAATAGAATTGCGCCAGTTGGAGGTTGAGGCCACGGGCTCCGGGCTGCACTCCGGCCTGCGCCGCGCGATGGTGTGGCTGGAGACTCTGATCGGGCTGCCGATTGCCCTGTTCGGACTGTTGAATCACCTGCTGATCATGACTCTGCTGCTGGTGGCGGGCTCGTTCAAGAAGAACAGTCAGCGTGCGCGCAACTCAGAGTGGTTGCTTCGCGGCGCGGTGGTGCTGGGGTGCTACGCCCTCCAAACTCTTCTGGTGGCGCATTGGTGGGGCAGGGTGGGAGCCGGGTATTACGCACCGGCCTTGCTGGTGACGGGTGCCTACCTGTGGAGATTCTGGTGGTTGGTGCGTCACCAGACGCGTCTATTATTCACATCTTTCAATATCCCGGCATTGACATCGAAAGCCCAGCGTCTGCGGCGCGCGCTTCTGGAAGAACTCGACCAGGCACTGGCGGTTTACGAGGAGAGCGCGGGCGTTCCTCACTGAACTTTGCCCTCTAAATGCGTTCGCATTCGTGAAGAAGTTTTTCACCTGCTGACTTCTTCTCCGAACCTTCTGCCTGAATTTCAATTTTCTTGGCGGTGATTTCACCGCTCTCGGCCAGATCTCCTGCGACCCCAACCCGGATTCCGACCTGTAAATCTCTTGCGGTGCCCGGGCTGCCGTCCTTCTTCTTTATTTCGGTTTTCTCATTGTAAAGGACGTGGAAAACCATATTTTCCTCGGTGCTCACCGTAAGTTTATTCGCGGTATTCGAGGTGATTTTCCCTTCCAAGGTAAAGTTCATGTCTTGTGCCCGGGAGAAGGCCACGGCGGATTGCGCATAGGTCAGAGCGGTTGCGGAGAGCAGGAAAACAGCGAGCAGAGAGCTGGTCAGTATTGCCATGCGTTGGGGGACCATCGGCTGCACCCTCGTCTTGTCCGACACACCTAATTTGATGCTTGTTTTATGTACAGTCTTAATTTCGATCCTTAAGACTCCACCCGGAAAGCCAGGAAACCGGAAGGCCTGCAGATCCAGTGCCCAATTATCAGGACGGGAAACTCACCCCGAGTAGGTTGAGCGCTTTTCCAGCGTATTCAACGCCCACTTCCCCAGCCCGGGAAGTTCCTTCCCGGCCAACCCAAACCACCTTGAAAGCGCCGACGTTTTCCGCCTGCAGGGGTTGGATCTTCACGTGCATCCCCACTTTCAGGGGGAGACGGGTTTTCATCTTGGCCCCATACTTACTAATCGTGACCACTCGCGTATCCTCTGTGAAAGCTGCGTTGTTTGACAGCTTTCCTGAAATCCTAACGGGACACCCGATGTTTATGCGTACGCTACGGCGCAAGGGGAGCGAACCTGCGATCTTGCCCATGGCATACCTCGCAAGGACCTGGGTCGGGTTGGCGTGCGAAAGCTCACACCGGGCCGAGATTGCTAACGGGAGACATTCCGCCGCTCAGCCATGTAGGGTAGGATAACACAACCAGGGGGTCGAATCGCGGAGGCTTTGGCGAATTCCTTGCACGAGATTAGAATGGGTGTTCGGGAGACGCGTGGACAATCGGGCGAGCCGGTGCTCGAGGGTGTGAGGCCGCGCAGACGAGGAGGACATTCCCTGCGATGCGAGCGGTCGTGCAGAGAGTCAGGCGGGCGGAAGTTCGAGTGGGAGAGCAGGTCGTCGGACGGATCGAATCAGGGCTCGTGGTGCTAGTCGGGGTCGGAAAGAGCGACACGCCCGAGAGCGGAGATGCCTTGGCGGAAAAGATCGCGAATCTGCGGGTTTTTGATGACCAAGAGGGCAAAATGAATCGCTCCTTGCTCCAGACCGAAGGAGAGGTCCTGTGCGTATCGCAGTTCACCCTCTATGGCGATTGCAGAAAGGGGAGGCGCCCAAGTTACGATCAGGCCGCATCCCCGGATAGAGCTCTCCTCCTCTACGAGAAATTTGTAGAATCGCTGCGGGGCCTCGGAATACGGACCGAGACGGGACGATTCCGGGCCACGATGGAAGTGGAACTTGTCAACGACGGGCCGGTGACTTTGTTGCTCGATACGGATCGGCTGTTCTGAGGAGCATCCGCCCAGGAGGGCTTTGCAGTGCGCACGATGCCGGGACCTTGCCGCGTCGGCGCCACCGCATGCCTGCCCTCCCGCACCGTGGGACAGGAGAGCCGCCCCAAGGCATCGGCGATGCAAACACCTAAAGCAAGATGTCCATTCCTTCAAAGGCGGCGCGAGAGTTGGGGAAACGAGCCCGGGCACTTTCCTGCAATTGGTCGACGGTCTGGTCGTTGCTGTCTGGGTCGTGGTGAAAGAGAATCAGTTGTTTGACTCCGCTTTCCTGGCACACCATCACTCCCTCTTCCCAGGTGCTGTGCCCCCAGCCCTTCTTTTCTTTCGCGAGCTCGGAGCGCGTGTACTGGGAATCGTAAATCAAGATGTCGGCGNNGCTTTTCCATTGTTCTCGATGCGGAAACACAGGCAACCCTGAGGGTGATGGATCCGGCCCACCCGGACACGGAAATCATTGAACTCGGACACGCCTTGACCGATCTCCGAGTAGAGGCGTTTCGCCCGCATCGCGTTCATGTCGACCGGGAAGTAAGGGTTGCTCATCTGGCCCCCCAGGGTCAGCTCCAGTGAGGCTTCCTGCGGGTGGAATGAATGCATGTGAAACTCATTGCCCTCCGCATAGAGTGGGGTGAAGAAGGGCAATCCCTGGATGTGGTCCCAATGAAAATGGCTAATCAGGATATGCGCACGGATGGGACGACCTCCGAACTCTTTCATTAGCGCCCTTCCCAACATTCTCATGCCACTGCCACAATCGACGATGAGCAGAGCGCCGGCGTCGGAGCGGAATTCCAGGCAGGGCGTGTTTCCGCCATACCTTAAGTTCTCGGGTTGCGGGGTGGGTGTTGACCCCCGGACTCCCCAAAACCTTAACCGCATAGATGTGTCCTCTGTAGTCAAACCACGGAGTACGCCGCCAAATCCTATACCAGATTCCTGGGGTTACGCCAAGCGGAAAGTTAGGGGAAGGCTAAGGGAGGGACACAGGAAGTCCTCCGCATGCATGGCCTGAGGATACCGCTCGGCACGTCAGCAGTCCGTTGCACCACCTATTAACCACTAAGGAAAACCTGGGCCTGGAACTTCACGGCGAAAAAGGACTTTGACTTCCTTGCGCCAGGAATCGTTTAGCCCCACCATGATCACTTCAACCCGCCGGTCGAGGTAGCGCAAGATTCGCGCGATCGTAGAATGAAAGCGAAAGGCGGGTGAAACCAGATAGAGCAAAGGGGCCTCCGCTGAAAGCGAGCAACCCTGGAAGTATCCGAATTCCTGAAACTGGTTTCGGTCCTGCAGCCACTTGACGCGCAACCAGTAATCCAGCCCCTGAAGGGGCAGATTGATCTGCTCCTGAACCTTTAGCTCGACCACCGCCAGCCGCCCTGTCTTTGTCTTGGCGAGGATATCGATCACCCCGCGATCTGTTCCCGAGAATGCGGGAACCTGGGGATAAACAGGCTCGGGTGACAGGGCGGGATCAAGGCGGGTGACGTCTTTGAGGAGCAGGCTCTCGAGCCAGCGTTCCGATTGCAGCCGGTAGAATTCCTGGCGAGGGTCAGGGCTGCCCGCACGGCGGACCGTGCGGACTTGCATGAGGAAATTACGGAAGTCGCTGCGTCGAGATTCGTCCAGGCGGTGAAAGCTGCCCTCCAGGCCGAAATAGACGCGCGGCGCGAGTTGGCCCTCGACGCGAGCCACTTCCAGTCCAGCGATGCGCAGCGAAAGGGAAGTCCCCGGGGAGTCGGGAACGATATCGACGTCCCCCGAGAGGTCGCCCAGCAGATCGCGGAGGAGGCTTTCGTGATGGGCCATCAGCAACTCAGCCTGGCGGCGCGGGGCAAGGCGCGTTTCGACATTCCCGAAGTCCTCCAGATCCACCGGGGTGGGAGTTGCCTGGTTGGCGGTCCACTCGAACATCTCAATGTTCAGAGCCTGGTGGTTCAAGTAGGCGGCGCGATGGGCAATCACATTGATCGCGGCCGGGGGCAGGAAAAGTTTCAACTGCGTAATCGCCACGCGGTCGG
Source organism: Acidobacteriota bacterium (assembly GCA_003171295.1). Taxonomy (GTDB): domain Bacteria; phylum Acidobacteriota; class Terriglobia; order UBA7540; family UBA7540; genus Bog-366. Next base: position 4,760 of record PMYF01000917.1, read on the forward strand.
CCCGGCTTCGCAGCCAATCCAACCAAATCAGACCGAAGGCCAGCACCGTGTCAGCAGCGGCAGTCCCTTCTTCTTCACTTAAGCCCAGAAACGCCCAGCCGGTGTGGCCATGGCTCGCGACCCCGCGGGTGTACCAGGCCGAGAAGGAATACTCGCGGTCGGAACTGTTGCTCACACGGTCGAATCTCCAGCCGCGATATTGGCGCTCGAGCACGGCGAGGAGTTGCTGGCGGAATCCCGCGCGGCCTGCGGTGCGCGTCACGGCTTGGGACGGACGGAGTTCGCGGAACTCCAAGGTAGTGCTCTCGCGACCGCCGGGCTTGCGCACGAAGATGCCCAAGCGCTCGCGGTCGCGATACGCCACCTCCTCCACTCGCCGCGAGATCGATCTTCCTGAGTTCCAGGCGCTAAGAATCAGCTTGCCAAATTCCACGGTCAGCCGCCAGTTCGCGGCTGTCAGATCCAGCAACTCCACTTCGTCTTCCACCAGGATGGGATGACGAAGAAGTTGCACGAAGGCCTCAATTTCCGTCTGGAGTTCGCGCAGGGGCTCGGGTTCGGGGGAAGGAGGCATGGCGTTGCGCCTGCCATTATAGTCGCATGCCGCCTGAACGGCACCTCGCTCACGTATGGATGTAGAACATGTGATCGCCAGGAGCATCGGCCGGTGGGATAGCCGTGAGCCCGAAGAAACATAGGCACGGTTTCCAGTTTGCTTTCTGCCACGCCGCCATTAACATAGGCGTGGTACTGAAGTGGTTTGGGGCCAATTGGGTTGCCCCCGCCCGGACGCGGCACATAGCCGGACGAGAACCGGCGTGCGTGCAACCTTCCGCGGCTCGCCCGTGGATTGCGAGGGTCTTCGGCCACTACGAAGTATTCACCATTCCAGGAGTCTCTCATGAACAAAAGTCTCCTCTTCATCGGTATTTCTTTCTTCGTGGTTCTCGGCATCGCCTGTGGGCAAGATTCGCAATTCTCGCCCAAGCCCTCACAGATTCCCGGGCCGGCGACTTCCGCAGATTTCCAGAAGTGGCTTGCGGACGTGAAGCACTGGCGCATGGAGCGGCGGATCCGGATCGGTTACAACGGCTCGGAATACGAACGGCCGGAGCTCGAGTGGACGCAGTCGAGTTTCATTCAGCCGCAGATGATGATTCACGACCGGTACTTCTACGACCCCGTCGCGGGCAAGTACACCGTGGACCGATATCTCGACGATGTGGAAAAGCGTTATGGAGGGATCGACAGCGTGCTGGTTTGGCAGTCGTACCCCAACATTGGTATCGACAATCGCAGTCAATACGACATGGCGAGAGACATGCCCGGCGGCATTGAAGGCTTGCGGCAGATGATCGCCGATTTCCATCGACGCGGGGTGCGCGTGCTGTTTCCTGTGATGTTGTGGGACCAGGGCACGCGCGGCGAAGGAGTGCCGAACTGGATGGCCACGGCGCGGCTGTTGGCGGAAATCGGAGCCGACGGCGTGAATGGTGACACGCTCGATGAGGTTCCGCGCGCCTTCCGAACGGCTTCTGACGAGACCCACCATCCGCTGGCGTTCGAGCCGGAAGACCTTACGGTTGACCTCGGCCTGTTGTGGAACAACCTGAGCTGGGGGTACTGGGATTACTCCTTTGTTCCCACGGTGAGCAAGTACAAATGGCTCGAAACGCGCCACATGGTGAACATCTGCCGGCGTTGGGCGCGCGACAAAACGGATGACCTGCAGCACGCGTTTTTCAACGGCGTGGGTTACGA
>PMYF01000110.1 GCA_003171295.1 Acidobacteriota bacterium
ATTGCAAGAGATTTGATAATACTTATATCCATGATATTTTCTCCTTTCAGAGTTTCCGAGTTGTATAGTAAGTTTCCGTCGCCCCCCCCCGACGGATAGGGGCTAGATGGTATTTTTATATTCGTCGTACCATTCATTAGCGGCGTCCGAGGCGGTTTTTGAGTTTGGTGCGCCTTTTGTTACCTCAAGAGGGCGAACCCGTCTATATGTCTTTCCCCACGCTACTATCAGTTCGGGGGTTGCGTCCACGGGTAGGTTGGATAATCCAAGCATTCCGCGCGCCCCAAAGTCATCCTTCGCCAGTTTTTCCAAGATAAGGGCGTCGCGCTGCGCCATTGTCCACGCGACTTTGGCGGGGCCGGATACTTGTGATTCGGGGGTGTCATATCCCAAATCGTGAAGGTTCTGTTCCTCGGTGCGAGGGGCTTCGGGTTCGGGCGTGGCGTCATAGACTACCGCATCCTTAATCTCGTCCTCGTTTGCCCACTCGCGTTCTTTCTCGCTATCATCTTCATTCATGGCTGTGCGAAGCGCAACGGTGGCGCTATCCTTTCCAGACATATCGCCCCATTTGATGAGTTCGCGGAAAGCGCTTTTTAATTCCATCGCTGGACGCATTTTGGGGTTGTTCCATGGCGACTTAGGGTTGTGATAGCCTGGAGAATACATCTCGGCGTGTTCACTGATGTCTGCCATGCTCATGTAGACGGTTTTCTTGAAGCCCTTGTTCGTCTCGAAGTAGCCGAGATATCCGATGATCTTCTTGTCGCCGTGTCCGTCAGTCACATCCTGATAACCTTGGCTGAACAGTTTGGAGAGTTTGTCATTCTCCACCAAGAGACCATTTTCCAGCATCAGGTAATGAATGCCGGTTGTACTGTGCTGCATGACGCGCTGTCCCTCGCGGACTGGGGTGACATTAATGGCATAATATTTTCCGGTACGCACCATCAGGGTATAGAGGCCGCGATAGTGGGGCCAGAACTCTGCCTTGCCGTTGATCGGGACAAGGTAGGCCTGCTTCAGGGCCGGATCGCAGGACAGCTCCAAAGACGCCGCGCGCAGGGATGAACGCAGGATGCTTTGAGGTTCGCACCGCATCAGGTCTGCATTTGCAGTACAGGCAATCAGGACGCTTTGAACGTAGGCATTCGCCTCATTTCCGAGTACCGCGTGGAATTTCTCGATGATGTCCGGGCGGTGGAAATACTCAGCCAGATTATCTTGCGGTGCTTTCACAATTGCTTTCGTGTCAGTTGCTACCATATTCTCCTCATTTCTCCGGCATACGCCGGGCTATAAAGATTTACCAAACCGCGCCTCGCGCCGCGCATCGACATACGTTTCCATTGGCAGGTATAACTTATCAAGGGCGATTCCGACTTCTGCCAATTCATCGCAGAGAACCCCGGCGCGCTGTTTATCGGTTTCAGCGTTCAAGGATTGTTCCAGTTCGTTGCGACGGACGCACAGGGCGTTGGCTGCAATTTCAGTACCTCCGAAGAAGTCGGCCAACTTATCTCCCTCCCTACACACTTGGCAGGTTACATAAAGTGGATCGTCAAATTCCTTGAAGCACCTCTGGCAGACTTGTGTCTCCGGTGGAGTGTAGCCAGTACTAAACATCAAACGGTTATCGGTCATGGTTTCACCTCTCTATTTCAATATCCACATAAGCGCAACAGACCAACCTAAGAGGGAACAGAACCAACCCCCGCGCCCTTCTTTTTGGATAAACAAATTAATGAACGCAAAGACTATATTCATAACAGCCAGGCCCACCAAAACGCCATGAATTATCATTTCTTCCCTCTCTTGTTCTTCAGCACCAGTATCCCGATTTGTGCCACCACGCAGGCGGCGACGATTAGTAATGTAGGGGCTTTGGTGAGGTCGTTCAGCACCCAGCCCAGCGCGAATGTACAGATTTCAAGCAAGAGTAAATCTAACGCGGTGACACTCCCCAGCCGCTAAAGCGGCAGGGCTTCTTGGGGCAGCCTTAGCCTATTGGCTGTGCTTTCGCCCCAAAGGGCGTGTCCCGCCCTTTTCAGAATATTATGCGCTGCGTTTACATCTCGATCCATTGAAAGTCCGCAAGTACAAGCGACCCAACGATCCGCAAGTGAGAGCTCAGCGAACGTTTCACCGCACGAACAGCATGTCCTGGAAGTATAGGATGGGTCTACCAGTACCACCTGTCGGCCAGCTTCCACCGCTTTGTCGACCAGGCGTTGTTTCAAGTATCCCCAGCCCGCATCCAGGATGCTTTTCGATAAGTGCTGGTTACGCACCATCCCCGTGATGTGTAGATCCTCCAAGGCGATCCTGTCGTAATTCGTGACCAGGTAGTTCGCCAGCTTGTCCAAGTAGTCTTTCCGCCGGTTGGCGATGTGCTCATGTTGGCCCTGTAAGCCCATGACCGCCTTCTGGCGGTTTGTTCCACCTATTTTCCGGCGGGAGACACGCCGCTGCAGCACCCGTAGTTTGCTCTCTTCCTCTCGATACCAATGGGGGTTCTCCACGATCTCATGATCACTGGTTGCCAGTAGGTGATGAATGCCTACATCCACTCCAATCTCTTTGCCGGTCGATGGAAGCAACTGTCCTTCCACTTCGCACGCAAAACAGGCATACCATTGACCAGCCTGTCTGCGTATACGGAGTGTCTTGATCTCCCCTTCCATCTTACGATGCCAACGCACCCGCACCCGTCCTATCCCTGTGATGCGCAGCCGCCGACCATCCAGCTTGAAACCGTTGCCGTACTCCTTCAATCCAAAACTATCGAAGCGATTCCTTCCTTTGAAGCGGGGATAACCGGGGGTTTCCCCCGCTTTCGCCCGCCGAAAGAAAGCCTGGAAGGATTTGTCCAGATCCTGTACTACCACCTGCAGGATATGACTGTGTATCTTACCCGCTTTCGGATCGACTCGACGATGCTCCTTGACCTTCGCTAGCTGCTCATATTTCCCAACTTTGCGTTTTTCCTGCTCCCACGCCTGCTGTCGTTCCTCCAGGCAGAGGTTGTACCACCTGCGGCAGGCCTCCACCGTTTCAGCCAACTGCTGCGCCTGTGCCCCGCTCGGGTATAGCCTGTACTTGAACGTTTTCAGCATCATCACATGCCCTTTTGCGCCGCTATATAGCGTTGGATCGCTTCCGATGACACGTTTCCAGCTGTCGCTGCAAAATAACTCCTCGTCCACATCGAGGGCAGTCGTTTCAAGATCGGATATTTCCCGCGCAATTCATGTGATGTGACACCCTTGCACTCCTTGACGATCTCCGCTGCTGACGTTATCGGCCAGGCTCTCACAAACAGGTGGACATGGTCGGGTTGAACTGCCAGCTCCAGGATCTTCCAGCCCTGCTCAGCACATTTCGCTTCAATCAGGGCTTTGCAATCCTTGGCGATCAGTCCCGTTAGTACAGCCTTGCGTCGTTTGGGTGTCCAGACGAGATGATATACGATCAAGTGTATCCGATGCTCATCGCGCTGATAGTCGAGTTCCATGTCGATAGTATACCAATATTCAACTCTCTTGCATACCCTCAGCTGAAGCTGCTCAAGAAACCCACCTTGTCCACTGCCGTTCTAAACGGCGTGGCTTGCGGCGGGTTCCATTCGGTCATAATTCCCATCTTTATTCTCCAGCCTGCCGGTCTTTTTTGACCTGGGATTCGATCCAGGGATAGGTTTCGGAAATCCCATCCTTGAGAAAATGGTTCGGCTTCCAACCGGTGGTAAAAATGCGGGCATTGCTGAAGTTGCGCGATTGCACCCCCACCGGTCCTTCGATATGCTTGATGTGAATCCGCTTCCCGGCAACGTCCGCCACGGTGTGGACCAGCTCATCCACACTGACATACTGCGGGCAGCCAATGTTGGCCGGGCCCTCCAGATCGGAATGCATCAACAGAAAGATACCCTCAACCATGTCGGCCACGTAGGTGTAAGAACGGATGGCCGTGCCATCCCCCCACACTTCGATCGTGCCGCCATCCTGCACTTCGGCAATCTTCCGGCACATGGCCGCCGGGGCTTTCTCCCGGCCGCCCCGCCAGGTACCTTCCGGACCATAGCAGTTCTGGAAGCGCGCGATCCTGACCTGCATGCCATACCGGCGGGCATAGGCCATAGCCACGCGTTCCGAGTACAGTTTTTCCCAGCCGTATTCGTTATCCGGATTAGCAGGGATCGCCCCGGCTTCGGTCATCTCCGGCTCGCCGGGTTGCATATCGCGGTACACGCAAACCGAAGAGGAAAAGAAATAGCGCGGCACGCCCAGCTCGGCTGCGCTGTGAGTCATGTGGATGTTGATCAGGGCGCTGTTGTGCATGATCTCGGTCTCAGCCGAATGGATGAAGCCCATGCCGCCCATATCAGCGGCCAGTTGGTACACTTCGTCAAACGTACCCGTCTCGCTGTTTAGGGCTGCCAGGCAGTTTTCAGGCTGGCGCAGGTCAAGCAAAAGGAATTCGTCCGCTTGCGTGGGAGCGAACTCAGGCTGCTTGATATCCACCCCGCGCACCCACATGCCCTCCTTTTTCAGTCTCCTGACCAAATGACCCCCAATAAAACCACCCGCTCCACACACCAAGGCTTTTTTCATAAATCCATCTCCAAAAACGATCTCAAGGGTATCAATCCAACCTCACATCTTTGGCCCACTTACGCTCGGCTCGATACCAATCCACCAACCGGGCGATGCCTTCTTTCAGCCCGACCTTGGGCTGCCAGCCGAGCAAACTGCCGGCTTTGGTGACATCCGCGT
>PMYF01000967.1 GCA_003171295.1 Acidobacteriota bacterium
ATCGCTCCGGGCAGACCCTCAATCCCCTACAAAGAAGCGCTTTCGCGCACCATCATGGGCTGAATCGCGGGGCGCGCTCCGCAAACACCGCTGAACATTCAGCGCGTCTAGACGTTCCCTCAGCGGTTTGCCTTGTTGTACCGTCCTGCCATGCCCACTCCTTCAGTACTCATTCATCAGCATTTTCTTGCCTTTATTCTCTGTGCCGGATTGGTAGTCTGGGGGGCCTTGGCCATCTTGGCCGCCCTTATCTTCTCTCGCGTTATCCGGTATCGCAACGACCCCTCCTGTTTCTCCCACCGTAGGCGCGCCCCACAAGAGTGCATCATCCTGCACTTTTTACCCCCGCCCTCATGTAAAACACTCATTTGCCCGCGCTAGCCGCTCTCTCTGCGGCCGAGGATGCTTGTCATGCCACAGGCTACGGCCCTCACCGAATCGGAGCCACTCGACGGACCACCGCGCGCCAACAGGCGTCGGCTTCCGGAGGTGCGGCCGTCCGTGACGCATCACTTCCGGATCGCCAACCACGAAGGTTATCTCATCGTCGGGCTCTACCCCAATGGCTCTCCCGGCGAGATTTTTATCAAGATGGCAAAGGAAGGCTCCACAATCTCCGGCTTGATGGACACCATCGGCACGACGGTTTCCGTCGGCCTCCAACACGGGGTTCCGCTCAAGGTGCTGTGCGAAAAGTTCGCGCACATGCGCTTCGAGCCTTGCGGCTGGACTGGAAACGAGCAGATTGGCTATGCAAAAAGCCTGATGGACTACATCTTCCGCTGGCTGGAGTTGCGCTTTCTCAAGGGAGAACAGCTGACCATGTTTGCCCAGACCGCTGCGCAGTATTCCTCGCAACCGCAAGAAGATGCCACCACCCAGCACAGCATTTCCGATTTGCTCGATTGTGACGATGCTCCGTCGTGTCCGAGCTGCGGGGCGGTCATGTATCGAGCCGGTTCATGCTACCAGTGTGAATGTGGCTCCTCCACCGAATCCATCTGATGCTCACAAACGTACAGACGGGCGTCCGTCCCGCTTGCACTCCATCGCGCCCAACCGCGCCCCGCCCGCATTCTTGCCGGACATCCGTTCGGCGCTGAGGTTCAAATGGCAACTTCACTTTTGGTAGATCCGCGTGGAAACTTGGTCACAATACCGGACCAGCCCGCTGCTCCGGCGCCTTCACCCATTGTGGCCCTCGACGAGAAGAAGCGTATTATCGCGCGCCTGTGCGCGCCCTTCGCCTTCGACGACGTCCGCTGGCGCGTGATTGAGAGGACCAGGGATAAGAAGCGGGGTCTCTTCGCCGCTTACGTCAAGACATCGGTCATCATTGACCGCCTTAACTCCGTGCTGGGCGAAGGGTGCTGGAGCCGTACCTACCAGCAGCAAACGATCGAAAACATCACTTTGATCATCAAAGAGAAGCCCGTTCTGAAGGGCAAGATTGCCCTCATTTGCGAGCTTGACATTCCCGGTGTCGGAAAGAACGCAGGCACAGGCGAAATGTGGTCCGACGACGCCAACGCTGTCACCAGCGCTGACTCCCAGGCCTTCAAACGTGCCGCCGAATGTTTCGGCATTGGCCTGTATCTCAAGCGTGTCGAGAAAGTGTGGGCTTCAATCGATCAATACTCGCAGCCTACAGATGCGAGGGAGTTCCGGCGCGCAACAGCCGCTTCTCTGAGTGTCACGCCCCCCGGCTCGCGCCCAGGCCAGGCGCCGTCTGTCGGTAGCCAGAGCGGTGACAAAGGTCAAACCAACGGCAGCACCTCGCGTTCACAGCCGCCAGCGCAGGGCAGGAATACCCGCTCCGCACCCCAGTCTGCGAATGGCCCCAGCATGGACGACCTGCTCGCGAAGAAGGCCGTGTACATCCAGGCGGATGGCGAGCCACTCTACAACGACGCTGTGGCCAAAGCCCGGCGAGCCATCGCCCCAAACACCGCCGCGGCCGAAGCGAACCAGCAGATCATGCGCTCACTCGACGACAAGTGCATGCTGCTGACCCAATCCAGACAACTAGCCGCCGACGTGTCTCCTCAGACCGTCGACCAAGTGCTGGATACCTACAAGGCCCAGACTTTCGCGACTGTACCTTCCGTGGAAGCCCTCTCGAACATCCGACTCGCTCTGGAGACAGCCAGGAATTCACAGGCCTAGCCGCAAACCCGGTGCGGAAGCGTCTCAGTTCCCGCACCTGTCCGATCCGGCACAATCTAACTTACCCCATCTACCTCCGAGGTTCGCCCTATGGCATCGCTTGCCGTCGCTCCACCTCCCACCATCGCGCCAGCTTCACTCCCTGACTTCCTGGTCAACCGGAAGGAGTTTCTTCAGGAAGTTGCCTTGGCGCAGTCGGTACGAGAGACAAAGACCACTATCCCAGTTCTTTCCTGCTTGCAGCTGCGGGCCGACGCGTCCGGCCAACTGTCCATCGTAGGGACCGATCTGGATCAGACCCTCCATACGACCTGCTCTGCCCGCGTGGCCCGCGGCGGGTCAGTGACCGTGCCCGCCCGTAAACTGTTCGACTACCTGCGCCTGCTGGAGGGTGAGGACGTCGCAATCAAGACCCTCGACAATGATCGGGTCCAGATCCGCTGCGGACGCTCCAGGACCACCATGGTCGCTATGAGCGCGGCAAACTTCCCGGCCATCCCTGAGTTTCCAGAGAAGGCCCATGCCCGGCTGTCAGTGCATCAGTTGCGGTCACTGTTGGGGCGCGTGGTGTTTGCCATCAGCACCGAAGAGAGCCGCTACACCCTCAACGGCGCACTCATGCAGCTGGAGCCCGGTTCGATCACTCTGGTCGCTACCGACGGCCACCGTCTCGCGTTCGCAAAGGCTGCAGAGAGTGTAGAAGGCGTCGCAACTTCCGTGGAATACCTCATCGCACTCAAGGGGGTTCGCCAGCTCTCAGCACTGCTTGCCACTACAAAGGAAGACTTCGTGGACTTCGTTTCCAGCGAATCTTCGTTGTTCTTCCGCATCGGCACGCGCGTCTATTCCGTGCGCAAGATGATGGGGAAGTTCCCCGACTATCGAGCGGTCATGCCCAAGACGAACGACAAAAAGGCCATTGTTGCCGTCAAGGATCTGACCGAGACCCTTCAGCGTGTGGGACAGTTCGCCAACGACCAAAGCCCTTCCGTCCAGTTATCCGTGGGCGCCAATCAGGTGCTTATCTCGTCATCTTCGGTCGAAAGCGGAGAATCGGAGGAGACGTTGGCCACAACGTATTCCGCAGAGGCACTCGTCATCGGCATCAACCCGAGCTTCCTCCTGGACGCATTGAAGGTCTTGGGCGGCGGCGAAGTAACGATGGAGTTCCTGGACCCTATGCACCCCATCGTGGTCCGTCCGGAGACATCTGACAATATGCAGGAGTTCCGCTTCATCCTGATGCCGACTCGTCGGTAGTGTCTTCGGAGCTGCATGATCGCACCAGGCTGCGCGGATACGCCGTCCGTGCAGCCTATCCATTTTCCCACGCAGTTTCTCTCTTTGTTGCTCCCGTAGCCTTGCCTTCCATATTGCTTCGGGGCAGGATAACCACGGGGTACTTCGGCGCTGAGGGCCGCTGAATTCAGGTTTCCCGTTCGAGGCCCGCTTTGCTCATTCAGCAGATTGCAGACGACGTTCACTACACCGTGGCCCTGATGGAGTGTTACGGCATGACCGACACGCTCACTTATGCGGACCTCACGCAATTTGCAATCGCCATCGACCAATACAAGCTGGTGCGCTACTCTCCCGACGCACCGCGCTATGCCATCGCTCTTCTCGAACGGCTCCTTGCCATTGTTGGCCACCCCTCTCAGGCCAGGCCGGCTACCGACCGTGCCGGTGACATGATTGCCTACCTCGAAGAACACATCGCGACTCTCAGTGCGCAAATACGGAAGTTTCAGCTAACCGCCGCCGCAACTAATTGAATGCCGCTTGTATTCCTGACACGGCACCCATTGCCATGATCGGATCAGGACATTTCCTGTGAGCCATTGTGCTTCGGAGGATCCTATGTCTCCAGAAGAACTCCACGCCTGGTATCTGGACCGCTCCGGACAGGTCCTGGCCTATCGCGTGGAGAGCCAGTTTCAGCTATTCACCATCCGCCCGACGGCAATGGTGAAGTTGGTCGACTCCGCGCGTCATTCCGTGATCGTGAGAAAGGCAGTCTTTGAACGGTTTCGTGGCCTCCTACCCGCGAATCAACGCACTCTCTTGCCTCTGCGAAGCATCTCATCGAGTCCGCGAACTGGCAGGACGGCCACTGCCGACGTTTGAAAAACAGCGCCTTGCGGCAAGAGATGATGTCTCGTCCTATTTGGCCTCGACGGCAAAGAAGCCGGTAGCAGTAGCTGCGCGCTGGATGCGCAACACCCAATGGTCCGCATGACGCCGCCGTCACACCCAAACCGCGCTTCACCGCTATGCCCCAGGACGAAGTGGCACATCCAATCAAGACGCGCGTCCTACACCGGAGTCCTTTATGGCGAAGTCTTTCTGTAAGGCACAAGTGCTGGGCAGTGTAGGTGCAGACCCAGCCATCACAACGCTCGGAAGTAGCAGGCTGATGGCGTCGATTCAC
>PMYF01000020.1 GCA_003171295.1 Acidobacteriota bacterium
GGAAAAGTCCACGTACTCAGCCTGAAGATTTGAGCAGTCGACTCGCAAGAGATATTTCACTTCGGTTGGAAACCAACAGAAATCTCTCCCCGGCTCATGCCTCGAAAGAATGGCCCAATGTCCTGGCTCTGACGTTCTCGCGCTTTCGGATAGAACCTGGTGAGCTGTGGAAAGCATCACCCGATGGCCCCTGTAGTCACCCAAACAGCAGGAGGCAAACCCGATAGGCTTTCGGTCCCCGCCGAGTTTTACCAAAGGGACACTGGAGTTCTCAAGACGGTCAAGCCATTGCTCCGTTGCACTTTTACGCGGCATTTCTCAAATTGCCTGCGGCCCGCGCTTGCCGAAAGCCCGCAGTCTCTGACGGTAAGGTGCGTTCGGGTCTGCTTTGTACTCTACTGGATGGTAAATGCCAGAAGGCGTGTCAATTTCCCATTCCCCGCTGGGAGATCGCCTGATGAACGCTGGGCCGTATTGTATGTCTTCCGGCGCGTCCTGAATGTCCCATTGGTGCGGTACACTTGTCGTTAGCTCCCTCACGACAACAACGCGAATTCCCTTGCTGTCGCGGTTTCCAATGAGCAGGAACGTAATCGGGAGCCACCCGTCTTTCTTCCAAGGTGGTATTTGTCTCGGCTTTGGGGTCTCTGGGATTGCACCTAAGCCACGTGCGGAAGGCTCCCTGCCCTTATCCATGCAAGAGTGCTTTGGCCAGGGCACCCCAAGCTCATCAAAATAGACGCCTGCACCGTACGGAGACCGATAAAAGAAGACGGGGTCGCCGCAGTCTGGGCACTGCGCATTTGGAATTGTATAGGTATCAGAAGTCGCAGTTTTGAAGTTGATCGGCTGCGTGTCGCTGGCGTCTGCGAAGCTCGGGTGGTAGCACCAGGGGCAGGTGCATGAAGAATAATGGTTGTTGCCTCCGCTCATCGACTTAAGACGTGTTCGTCCATCCCTTACCCGGGAATCCCCCAGGCTAGCAACCTCGGAACCACACCAATCCTAATGGGTTCAATGTTTGGCATTTTGGCCCCTATATCCAGCGGCGGCAACGCCTTCACTACCTTCACCGTCTCCAGACTCACCGTGATGACCTGGCCGAGGAGGCGNNTCGAGGGCGGAACGGTTGCCGAGACGGTATTCAAAGGTTTCGGGCGGGATGCCGTCCAGCGTGAGGAAGCCGTTATAGGTGAGCGAGGTTTTATCTTTGGAGAGGCGCATTCTTTCCACGCGCCAGTTGAGCGGTGACTGAGGGTTCTCGCGGCGGTTCAACGGGAATTCCGGCTGTTGTTCGTAGCCGACGTGCAGTTCGGCAAGCTTCTTTCCGGCGGTGGCGAAGGCGTGGAACAGCGCGGCGCCCGTCCGTAGCGCAGCCGTCCCCGGCTGNNGCTCGGCGGTCCGAACGGGAGCGGGGACGCTCCCGTCTTCGGTGTAGGTGCGAGCGAGGAAGCACGCGAAACCGCACTCCGTGCTCATTCGCTTTGCTCTATGCTTCATCAATGTGGGATAGCTCATCAGCTACCTGTTCTCCCAGTTTCAGCAATTCATGGCCGAAAGCCAGCACGTCCAATTGCCTACAAACTTGACGTCGGCTGTGATCTCCTTTAAAGACGATCATGCACACTTTCGAGAGAAGATTTGCAGCTTGCTGCGGATTGCTCAGGAGATCTCGCACGGCAACCGCTGCCGGCTCTCCTGGAATCTCAATGCTGGAGTTTGCAGACTGTTGTATAGCGACCAGCCGAGAATCGATCTCAGGCAAAGACGCCACCATCTTCTTGAAAGAAAAATAGTGATCCGGTGGTTGGGGATGCGATTTCCAGCGCTTATTGAGCATCTTCATGAGCCAGTCAGTTGGTCTGGCCCCAAGCAACACAGCCAATCTGCACACCAATCGGACGTTCGTTGAACGAGGGTTTACCAACACAGCTCGAATCACCTTGGCCACTCTAGCCGCCGACATTCGGAGCAGCCAAAAAAATGATGGAGCGTAAAGCCTCAACATAGCTGTGCTGGCCAACATCTCGAATGTTTCTTCCTCCGGCTGCACATGGTAACGTTCAGCATAGATACGATAATAAATGTCTTCGCCGAACACGAAGCTTCGATCATCAGAAGCCAAACGCCGATTCACCTCGATAACATTGTTGATCTCCTCAAAAATGCCCTCGGATAGCTCTTCATGAACGATGACGCCTGCAGGCTCCAAGGGGTCTCTGGTTATCCTTATCGCGGGGACTGATTTATCCGCCGTAGCACGCGAAATTCGGATGATGGTCCTTGGCGACGGAACCCCGCCCGCCGCTGGAACCAATAGCGGAACATTTATCTCCTTAACCCGACGGAGCATCTCGGCTTTGAGCATGTCGGTCCGTTGAGCGATAATCCTGGAGTATTGAGTAGCAGTTGCCAAATCGGATTTCGCAGAGTAGCGGCAATAGACTGCGTGTCTCTGCAAATACGTCTCTTGCTTGCCGGAAGGCAGCTTCTCTGCGATCTCCTTCGTGGTAACATGCGGCATCAGTGAACTGGGCGGAGTATGTAAAAGAGGGAAGATCCGCGATGAGACGCGCAGCAGACCATAGTTCAGACCAGTCAACTCCGGCGTGCTGCACCCGCTTACGAGTTCCGCAATCATAGCTGGGTCTGTTCCCTGGACATCGGCTTCAGAAAATCCAAGCCACGTGCCCTGTGGATCGACGCCAAACACAATAAACCCACCGTCGGTGTTGGCGAACGAAATGAGTGCCTTTACCATTCTATACTTGATCTTCGTTGTGACCCCCGGGCCAAACGGCGACGTGAGCTTCCACTCGAGGTGTCTCGATTCTACCGTCTCCAATGTGAGCCTCTGAAGTAGCGTTTCGGGGTCATCGAGCGGATTGGCGAGGCGCGCGAGGGCACTCAGTGACGGAAGCTTTGATTTCGCCTTCATTCCACTATTCATTCCGAGATCAGCATGATTTCGTTGGCGTGCA
>PMYF01000303.1 GCA_003171295.1 Acidobacteriota bacterium
GTTAAAGTCATTTCAGGAACTTGCTCCTCGGGAATGCCCGCGAAGAAGCAGCACGTCTCGCAGAGCCTGCCCCGCTTGGGTGGCGGAGCTTTGCCGAGATCACCCGGCTCAAGTTGGCCGGAGGCGCAATCCGTATTGAAATCCAAGATCCCTTCTCCCGGCAGTGAGCGATAGCGAGGGCAATACTTCCGAATTTCCTTGCGGGTTGCGAACACCATGGCGTGGAACTGTTCTTCGATTGAGCGTTTCAATTCGCCGTCCGGCGCCTCGCGGAGTAAAAGGGAAAATGAATCGATCTTTCCAGCAAGCTTAACCAAATGGCTCGATTTGTTTCTCAGCATCTCAGGAAGTTGAATTACTGCGGTGGGCTTTGGCATACACACATCCTTTCCCGGGTCATGGCCCGGAGGCAAGAGTTAAGGTCAAGGGAGATTTCATGGAGTCAATAATGGTTATTACCTTATTCGGGACTTACGTGTGGACAGGCTGACTGATAAAAGAAGCGCATGGATATAGGAAAACGACTGCACGAGATAAGGACCGCCAAGGGGCTCTCTCAGGGCGACATTGAGAAACGGAGCGGACTGCTGCGTTGCTATACTTCCAGAGTCGAGAACGGGCACACTGTGCCGAGCATCGAGACCCTCGAGAAGTTGGCAAAAGCCCTTGAAATCGAAACGTACCAGCTATTCCTTGAAGGCGACAAGGAGCCGGAAGCTCTCCCCGTTACGAGTAGGGCTGCGCCGGACACGCGGGAATATAAGCTCAATGAGGCCTTTAAGAAGTTGAACCAGGGGGACCAGGAACTGGTTCTTGGCCTGGTCCGGAAACTGACCAAGGCAACCTGATCGGGATTGCCATATTTGCCAGGCGTGTCCCTCACGAGGCAATCTGCGCCCCTGACAGTGTTCCAGCGCCCTGACCCCACAACCCAGGGCAATCTTTGCCTCCGAGTTGCCTCCCCCGGGAATCCCACCTGAGCAGGTGTAGTCTTCCAGGGGTCTGACCTTGCCACCGCAGCCAAGCTTCGCGGTGGGGATCGGTCATCGTGAAATCCCACGCGAGCGGCATGTGGTGGACTGTGACAAGCATGGCAGTGAGGACTCCCTTGCTCCCAGCAGAGTTGTCCGTTCACGAAATGGACCCACTTCGATGTAGAGAACGATCTGATGAAGTTCTGCATACTTCCTCCCGGCTCCCGGACCCTCGAAAGCCTCGAATCCGGGAGCGCATGTTTTGATGATGGTTTGTATCAACTCTGGGCGCCTTGCTCAGGCAGCGGGCAGAGAACCTTGAGCGTGTACGTGCCGCCCGAGACCAGGACGCCCTTGAGTTCACCCGTAACGACGGGCAGATGCTCGCTTGATATCCAGCCAAGTGGCTCGGAGGTCCCTTCGAGAAACACCTCAGCGCCCGCCTCGTCCTCCTGGCTCTGGGGATTGCGATAGATGACCGGCTTGATGGTCACTCCATTACAAACCTGAGCCCGGAAGGCCTTGAGTTCGGCCTCGATTCTCTGACGGTCTTCCTGCTGAAGTCTCTGGTCCTTCAGCCTCTGCTCGAATCCATTCACGGCCACGAGAGCTACGGCAGGTCCTTGAGGCTGAACTTCGATTGTGTCCTCCGTGACGACCAGGCCATGCTCCATCCGATATTGGCCGTCGGGCAGGTCCACGATGCCAATCCAGTTGGCAGAGTTCGGAGTGCTCCCCGCCATCCGCACCAGCGTGTCCTCCACGACGATATCGAGATTCAGGTCGCCATAGTCCTGGCGAACTCGGGCAGACTCCCAAGTCAATGGCACATGGCGACGAGTCACTCCGGCGGCTCTGGCGATATCCAGCAGTCCGTCCAGGGTGTGTGGCCCACCCAGGATGCCATCCGCTACTGGCTTCACCGTGCCGTCGGGATTGCGAGGCGGCTCCAGGGTCAATCCCCGGTCAAAGACCAGCTTGACCAGTTCCGCGTAGATATCCAGATACATCCCGCTGGCCTTGATCCGGTTGTGGACGTCCTCCTCCGCGTAGAGATAAGCGGCTATGCCGGCGTCCTGCTCGGTCGTGACCTTCTTGCCGCGATGGTCCTTGCCCGCCTTGAGGAACTCCGCCTTCTTGGCTTCCCGGGTGCGGTTATAGAACATCCAGAAGTCCCGTGCGGCGGCTGCTGCCTCAGGACGAGTTGGGAAGCTGCGGATCTCTGGTGGCACTCGCCAGCAATGTTTCCAGCTCTCCTTGTCGGCGAACCGGCGTGCCTTCTGGAAGAGGTCGATCCACTGCTCCCGGGCCACGTCCATGGCCGTAGTCACCGGAATGGGCTCATTGCGGTTTTCGATGCGATCACGAGGAATGCGCCCCTGGCCCTGGTAGCCGCCCTGCCACCAGAACTTCGGAGCCACCGGGCAGGTCTCGCGGAACTCCGTGATTATGCCGCTCGCCCAGTCAATCGATCGCCCGTTCATCTTGATGGCGTCGATGATCTCCTCCAGACGCGAGGCCACCATCGGCATCCGGCTCTTGGGCAGCTCTTGCTCCATCCAGCGGATGGCCGCAGTGATCTGGGAGCTCGGCGACATCGCCCGCAGCTCCGCCACGATGCTCTCCCGATGGAGCCAGAGCAGGTTTGTGCGCGCCGGAGAGAAAC
>PMYF01000971.1:0-791 GCA_003171295.1 Acidobacteriota bacterium
ATCCAATGGGCCATGCCGGTCCCAAGACCGATCAGCGCACCGATTCCGATTGGCCCCAGAAAGGCGGCGATGAGGATGCCAAGCGTCAGCCCAGCCTTGTTCCGAGGTACAGTGGGAGCGGGATTGGCCAGCCGGTCCAGAGCGCACAGCGCGGGCAGCCGGGCCTTGAGGGTGTCGAGAGGATCGCCGGACTCGGTGGAATATTCCTGAACCTTGCTGGCGACCTCGTTAAAGAGTGTTTTGAATTCTCTCGAACCTGGCGGCAGGCCATTGGCTTCGTGGCCTTGCGCAGCTTCGGAGGCAGCGACAACGGCCCACCGCAGCCGGCGCCAGTGCCAGCCGAGCTTGAGGGATTTGTAGAGGTTGGCTCCCGGCCAATTACGGTCAGAGGTGCTCGTACGTTCAGCGTTCGGTTCGTCCATAAGCGAATCTCCTTTTCTGGTCGCATTGCGACCTGCGTAGGAAAAGCATGTAGGTGGATGGAGAGGATGAGTAGGCGAGATTTAGACCACAAGCACGAGGTCTTGCGGCGTGAGGGTTAAAGTCATTTCAGGAANNAAGAAGCAGCACGTCTCGCAGAGGCTGCGCCGCTTGGGTGGCGGAGCTTTGCCCAGATCACCCGGCTCAAGTTGGCCGGATGTGCAATCCGTGCTGAAGTCCAGGTTCCCTTCGCCTGGCAGAGAGCGATAGCGGGGGCAATACTTCCGGATTTCCTTGCGGGTTACAAACACCATGGTGTGGAACTGTTCTTCGATCGAGCGTTTCAACTCGCCCTCTGGCGTCTCGCGGAG
>PMYF01000971.1:838-2800 GCA_003171295.1 Acidobacteriota bacterium
AAAGTTGAGATTTGACACAGAGGATTGCTGATCCCTTTGACATGCCCGAATGCGTGGTCAAAGCATGCCCTCAGCCCTCCGGCACGAGACTGCGGCATGTTCTATGGAACGCTCTGTGCCCTGACCATGTGGTTTCGGCACATCGCGTCACGTCACCTATCCGGTAACTGGAGGGAGCCTCTTTCCTGATTCGCACGAAACAAAGAGGAACAGTTCAGACGAGTCTAACTTGGCGGGTATTTCTGGTGACCACGAAGATGCGAATGTTATTGCCCTTGGGATCAGCGGGATACATAAAAAAGCCGATTCGCTGCGAGTTATATCCCTCTGTTCTCCCGACAATCTTTTCTCCATCGATGAAAGTCACTTCGATTATCCGGCCGTGCATGGGTGCGTCCGCACCCAGGGATTCATGGTATTCGGGGTTGCCACTGAAGTCCCACACAAAGAAAACCGCCTTGAGGTCCTTCATCTCAACCTTTATTCCCTGTCCCTGAAGTGGGTCTTCTTGGGGAAGAAGATCGAAAGAATCCTTGAGTGCAGAAAAATCGTAAGCGTAGCCCTTAATGCGGCTCCCGTTTAGGAAGCCGACAACTACCTTGTTCAGCTGATCCAGAGTTTTCGCAGGGGTTCCCATAAGCAGAGTTTTCGTCGCTGTGTTGTCATCTGTTACAGTATACCCAATACCCTGGACAACCAAGCCCCTTTCGAGTTGAAGGCATCCCGATGCAAGCTCTTCGGATACAAACCAACCCTCGCCAGTGTTGTTCGCTGNNCCTCAGCAGGCGTTGCTTTCCAGGGGCCTGACCTTGCCACCGCAGGCAATCTTCGCGGTGGGGAGCGGTCATCGAGGAATTCCATGCCGGCGGTATGTGGTGGGTCGTGGCAATCATGGCGGTGAGGACTCTCCTGCTCCCAACGGAGCTGTTCGTTCACGAAGCTGATGAAGTTCTGCATATTTCCTCCCGGCTCCCGGACCTTCGAATCCGGGAGCTCATGTTTGATAATGGTTTGCGTTAGCTCTGGGCGCCTTGTTCAGGCAGCGGGCAGAGAACCTTTAGGCTGTACTGGCCACCCGAGACCAATACGCCCCTGAGTTCACCGGTGACAGCAGGCAAGTGCTCTTGAGAAATCCAGCCAAGTGACTCGAAAGCGCCTTCCAGGAACACCTCAGCACCCGCCTCGTCTTCCTCAGTCTCGGGATTACGATAGGTGACAGGTTTGATGGTCACTCCATTGCAAACCTGAGCGCGGAAGGCCTTGAGTTCGGCCTCAATCCTCTGGCGGTCTTCCTGCTGAAGTCTTTGGTCCTTCAACTTCTGCTCGAAACCATTCACCGCCACGAGAGCCACNNTTTGAACTGCTCCCCACCACCCGCACCAGCGTGTCCTCCACGACGATATCGAGATTCAGGTCGCCATAGTCCTGGCGAACTCGGGCAGACTCCCAAGTCAAGGGTACGTGGGAACGAGTCACGCCAGCGGCTCTGGCGATGTCCAAAAGCCCGTCCAGGGTGTGTGGCCCACCGAGGATGCCATCCGCTATGGGCTTTACCGTGCCATCGGGATTGCGTGGTGGTTCCAGGCTCAATCCGCGGTCAAAGACCAGCTTGACCAGTTCCGCGTAGATATCCAGATACATGCCACTGGCCTTGATGCGGTTGTGAACATCCTCTTCGGCGTAAAGATACGCGGCAATTCCGGCATCCTGCTCGGTAGTGACCTTCTTGCCGCGATGGTCCTTGGCCGCCTTGAGGAACTCCGCCTTCTTGGCTTCCCGGGTGCGGTTATAGAACATCCAGAAGTCCCGTGCGGCGGCTGCTGCCTCAGGACGAGTTGGGAAGCTGCGGATCTCTGGTGGCACTCGCCAGCAATGTTTCCAGCTCTCCTTGTCGGCGAACCGGCGTGCCTTCTGGAAAAGTTCAATCCACTGTTCCCGAGCCACGTCCATGGCCGTGGTCAC
>PMYF01000581.1 GCA_003171295.1 Acidobacteriota bacterium
TTGATTCACGCGGACGGCCAGGAGATGCCGCACCCGATGGGCAAGAAGGCTTTCAGCGGCAAGTTTGTCCTACGCGTTGAACCGGCCATCCACCGCCGCCTCGCGGCCAAAGCTTTGGCTGCGGGTGAAAGCCTTAACAGCTATTGCGTAAAGACGCTGGTGAAAGCTTGACGACGAACGGGCGCCGTAGCCTGGCCTGGGCGCGGCGGTCCAGCGCAATCACTTCGGGCGGCCTTTTAAGTCTGACATCCCTCTCGTTGGACATGGTTTTGGGTTGCCCAAATCGAGCGTGACTATTCAGGCCGCACTTCTCACAATTTGCTCCATGCAGTACTGGCTGGTAAAGCAGGAACCGGAAGCCTACTCGTGGGCGACATTTGTGAAAGAAGGCCGGACCGCGTGGACGGGAGTCCGCAACTTTCAGGCGCGCAACAATCTGAGGGCAATGAAGAAAGGAGACCTGGTTTTCTACTATCACAGCGTGACTGAGAAACAGGTGGTGGGCTATGCCCGGGTGGAGCGGGAAGCTTACGCCGACCCAACGGCGTCCGAAGGGGATTGGTGCTGCGTCGATTTGGTGCCGATGAGGGCGCTGAAGAAGCCGGTGAGCCTCGAGACAATCAAGGCTGACACAGTTCTGAAGGCGATGCCGCTGTTGAAGAACTCCCGCCTTTCAGTCATGCCGTTGACGCGGGAGCAGTTCGATCGGGTCCTCCAGCTCGGCGGGGAGACGGTCAAAAAAGCGCCATGAAGCGAATCCTCACGACTGTGTTGCTCGCCCTGGTCCGGGCCACACCGTGCAGACCGAGCGCTGGCGCTATACCCAGTGGGACCGTGGCGCAAAGGGGGAAGAACTGTATGACCAGGAGAATGACCCTCAGGAACTACACAACCCGGCCGCTCTCCCCAAATACGCCGCAACCTTGGCGGAGATGAAGGCCCTCCTCAAACAGGCTCATCCGGTCCCAGTCCATGGCGGCAAGGCCGAGCCGGGCACCCGGGCGAAGTTCTCCAACTGACCCAGGGGTGACTCGTCACGGTTTCTCTGCGAGGCGGAAGAATATCAGGCCCGCCGGGACGGGCACAGCGACTACCGCAACCTCACCAATTACGACAGGGGCAGGCCCAGCCGGTACCCAAGCACTCGATGGGATAATGTCTTCCCGGGACTGGAGGGTGAAGTCCACTGCCCAGGCCGGCCATGACAAGAGAAGCGAATCCGCTTGCTGGGTAATCTTCAGTGACGGGGCAATCCCGACGGCGAACTCCGTCGGAAAACCGAGCTGGCGCAGATCCGCCAATGCCAGGTTGGTGTTATTGCCGACAGCGTCCACGAGGCCGAAATATTGGAGACTCCAAACGCCGCACTCGCTATACCGCGGCAATATCATGGTGTTGGTATAGACGCCGTCGAACTCGCTGCCGTTGGCGCGCATCCAAGCGTTGAAGTAAGTGCTGACTGTCTGGCCCTTGGAAGGACTCAGAAACGTGACAGAAGCTTGACCCCACGGAGTGTAGCCGCCCATGTTGTTGCCCATCCCGCTCAAGGCATCAAACAAGCGAGCGGTAACCACGATGCTTTGGTTACTGCTGCTTGTGTCGATTCGTCGCGGGCAGAAGTCGAGAGCTCCGATCTGCGGCGGAGACGTATCGCCTGTTCCCTCGACAGTGAACTCCACCGGCAACCCCATGTCCAGGGCCGCCGCCAGGTCAATCTGCCGGTGGTTGCCCGCCGCATCGATCAGGACGAGGGAATCCAGGCTCCAGATTCCCGGCTCGCTGTACCGGGGCAGCCAAATGGTATTTGTATAGATACCGTCATACTCGTCTCCCGACGTCCGGTTCCACGTCCCGAAAGAAGTGCCCACGCGTTGCCCACGGGACGGACTGATGAAGGTGATTTGCGCTGCCGAGTAGTTGTACGGGGTCTGGGAGAAATCCATCCCGGCCAAGTCATCGCGCAAATGAACCGTGATGGTAATCGGTTGATTAGTGCTTGAGGTGTCAACCGCGGTGGGACTGATGGCCGCGGAGAGGATCTCGGGCGGAGTGTGGTCATCAGCCCCTTGCACAGTGAAGCCGGTGGGGAACCCGTGGCTACGAAGTTCGGCAAGGCCTATTTGTCTGCTGTTTCCGACGGCGTCCGTGATCCGGAACTCATACAGCGTCCAGTTCCCGGCGTGGCTGAAGCGCGGCACGATCAGCGCGCTTGAGTAAACTCCGTCGAGGTCGTCACCCGAATCCCGCGTGAACAAGACGAATCGGACGTTTAGAACTGGGCTGTCAACGCCTGCCGCGGGACACCTAAACGAAGCCGATGCGCCCGCCTGGGGTGACCCCACTAGCCCCGAAGCCGTCATCCCGCTCAGATCGTCAGTGAGGCGGACCGTCAGGAGAACTAACTGGAAATTGGTTGAGGTGTCGATGACAGTCGGGGAGATTGCCAGGCTCACAAGCTGGGGTGGTGTGGTGTCGCTGATCTCTGACGCCCTCGCCACGCCTGTGAGAATTAGAAACGTCGCTGCGACGAATAGCTGGCTCGTCTTCATAGGCTTTCTCTCTCCGTGATTTGCTGCTTCCCGGTTCACACCAACCCAAACCGCATATCCAAAGCGGATTGAGCTTCTGCCTGAGGCTGGTTTTACGTCCGAGACGGGAGCGTTGGCAAGGGATTTCCCAAGGTTTCTCTCGCGGGCGCCGGGGCGCACCCGAGGTCTGGGGTAGTCATGCCGCGGCGGAAAAAGCCACCCAGAGCCACCTGGACGCCACCCCAAGCCGTCTTGATAGCCGACCGAACGCGACCCAATCCAGTATCTAATCCTTGGGGGAACAGTGGGGGAACAGTGGGGGAAC
>PMYF01000382.1:0-2588 GCA_003171295.1 Acidobacteriota bacterium
CCAGGGCGCGCATTCCCTTTTGCAGGTTCGCCAGCACGTACATCGCGCGCACGCCCACGCCCCCTTCCCACGGCTGGAAGTGGTGGTTCAGCAAAAGCGCGACTGCCTTGTCGTACTCCCTCGCCTGGGTCAGCAAAAGCGCACGCCGCACCCGCACCACGTCCCGGTCAAGAACCGAGGCGGGCGCCTGAGCAAACAATTTTTCGCGACTCCCCGCCTTACCCAGACGGAAGTAGATCTGGTCCAGGTCGGCATAGAGGCGATAGTCTTCGGGGGCCAGTTTTATGGCCTTTTCGTAAAATCCTGCGGCGCCGGCGAGGTCATTCTTTACGCGCCAGGCGTAGAGACCGAGATTCCGCATCAGCACGGAGTACTCAAACCCCTGCCCGAAAGCATCCGACCAATATCGGGCGCCGTCATCATAGCGGCCATGCGCGAACAGGTAATTCCCCAGCAGGTACGAGGCATGCGCGTCCAGGGGATGGTCCCGCAACTCCTCGTCAATGACCCATGCATCTTCCTGGCGATTCGGAAATACCCGGGTGTAAGGCGCCGCTTCGCCTTGCCGCGCATATTCGTCAGCCTGGTCATCCTTCCCTGCTTCGCGCGCATTCGCGGCCAGATAGTAATAAACCACCGGGGTAATCGACTGCCCCGGCAGGCGGCTGAGCGCGGAGTGCAAGACGGCGTCCGAGGAAGCGACATCACCCAGCGTGCGATACCACGCCGCGACCTCCAGGTAGGTGTCCGCCGCAGCGGGATAGGGTTTCGCCCAATCTTCCGGGGTGTGGCCCGCAGACTTGGACGCCGTCTTCTCGGCCGCGCTCTCGATCCGCCACTGCTCGGCTCGCGCATAGGGCAACAACGGCATGCGTGCGAGAGCCTGCGCCATAGTCCTCGCGGCCTCTCCGGTGTGGCCCGCCAGCCGCTGCGCTGCGGCGAGATCCGTCAAGGTCATGGCGTCGTAAGGATTGTAGCTGAGCGCCTGATACAGCAGCGTCGTCGCCTGGTCATACTTCTGCAACCGAATAGCGATTTCTCCCAACTGGGCATACGCGGGAGCTGGTGCGCCGCCGTAATGGATTGCCGCCCAGAAGGCGTCCTGGGCCAGCGACCAGCGGTGCGCCGCGCGATAGATGACTCCGGCAGCGTAATGCGTTTCCGGATTGACGCCATCGCGCCCCAGCGCGCGGGCGACAAAACCCTCCGCCGTCCGGAAGTCTCCCGAGCGGAACTGCTGCCACGCCAATTTCACCAAGGCGGGCACATAACCGGGATCGCGCTCCAGCACAGACTGGTAGGTGCCCATGGCAACCCGCTCCTGCCCGTCCTTTTCCTCGTCTACGCCGCGCAGGTAGAGTTCCTCCGCGCTCATCTTCTCAACCGGCTTCGGAGGCGGCGGCGCAGTGTCGGCGGCCGGCACGAAGTCCGGGTTGCCGTCGATCGGATCAGCAGCCACCCAATGCAAGAGCGTCTGGCCGTTCGGCCCGTTCACCTCAATTTCGATCTTGGTTTGGGCCGCCCCCAGATCCGCCACCGGCACGCCCACTTTCACGGGGGTCATCGGCGCAAAGGAAACGGGGCCGAGGTCCTTAAGAACCTGCGTCCCCAGCTTTACGCGGACCTTTGCATCCTGGATGGGCACGGTCGGGAAGAGCGAAAACTCCACGTGCTGTGGAATGCCTGGCGTGGTCTTGAAGAAGTTCACGTTCAAGGCCAGCCGAGCGGTGGCTTCGACAAAGCCGCCGTCGAGCCCCTGCACGGGGTACCAGAATTCCGTGAAGGACTCCACGCGACGCGGTGCGATGAACTCAGAGTTCATCTGCGTCTCGTATCGGCCGGCCTGGATTTCATTATAAGGTCCGTCGTGATCAGTGAGCAGATCCGTCCAAATCAATCCATCGTCGGCCACGCCCCACGTCCACGTTTTCTTCCCCAGGACTTCCCGAAAGTCCGCGACGTGCACTACACCGTAATCCGACTTGTGGTAGTAGGCCCCAAAAAAGTCGCGGTGTACGTGGCGGCCAAAAAGTGAAGTCGGCTGGCGAACGTTTTTGTACCAGCTATAGTCCACGCCGTCGTGAAGCGGAAACGACCACACCTCGCCCCTCACGTGCGGGTTGGCCTCTCGCATGGGATAGACGAATTGCATATCCTCGCTTGCCGGAACAGCCGCCGTCGCCCAAAACCAGTAGAGGTTACTGAGGGGCGTGCCGTTGAAAAGCGTCACCTGTTGTTCCAGGCGCGCCTGCCCGGGGTGCAGCGTCAGCGCCACTTCCCAATGCATCTCCGTGACCTGATCCACATCGCCGACCACCACGGTGGCGCTGCCATCCGGACTCTGGAAAGTTGTGAAGGCAACCGGCGAGACCGTCACCACCGTGTGCCCGTTGGGAAAATTGAACTCGATGCCACCCGACACCCACGCGCCGCGCAGCGCCACCAGGCCGTACTTCACNNTGCCCTCCCATCTCGGGCAGAACAATGGCTTTGAGATATTCGTTCTCCAGGAAAACCGCCTGGTAACCCTTCGTCTCCAGCCGGTCCGTCAGGTCGTCAAGCATCGTGTACGGATAGATGCGGCGATG
>PMYF01000382.1:2605-13883 GCA_003171295.1 Acidobacteriota bacterium
CAGGCAGAAGATCGCAATCAAAGCTAGCTTAACAGGTCGCATGAAACAACTCCTGAAGAAGATCTGGACTCACCTGAAGTGCGGGCATCCCGCGACACCCCGGTTACTCTAGCTGAACGGGCATGGGAAGGCAATCCAGAGCGTCAGCGGACTCAAAAATCGCTGACAGGCGCCGGCCGGCTATGGTATTGTGCCCCGAAACTTGCGCGAGCTTCGAACTGCGCTGAAGGCGGCGGATTTCTCCCTATGGCTAC
The DNA here is from genome assembly GCA_003171295.1 of Acidobacteriota bacterium. GTDB lineage: Bacteria > Acidobacteriota > Terriglobia > UBA7540 > UBA7540 > Bog-366. Next base: position 2,860 of record PMYF01000382.1, read on the forward strand.
CAAGCGGCTTCGCTGGTGGATCGTCTGGACCCTGTTCGGCTCTACCGTCATTAACTACATCAGCCGGCAAACCTTCTCCGTGCTGGCGCCGGTCATCACCCAGGAATTGCATCTCAACCACACCCAACTCTCCCGCGTCTTCGGCGTATTTCAGCTCTCCTACGCCGCCATGTGGTTGATTGGCGGTGTCCTGCTCGACATCATTGGCACGCGCCTGGGCCTCGCCTTGGCAGTCATCTGGTGGTCCGTCATCAGCATGCTGACCGGGTTCGCGAATTCCGTGTTTTCGTTTGGCGTCTTCCGTTTTCTTTTGGGAATCGGCGAGGGTTGCAACTGGCCCGGCGCAAGCAAAACCGTGGCCGAGTGGTTCCCTGCCAAAGAACGCGGGGTAGCCGTCGCGATTTTCGATAGTGGATCGAGTGTCGGCGGCGCGATTGCGGCTCTGACCGTGCCCTGGATTGCCATTCTCCTCGGCTGGCGTTACGCCTTTGTGCTGTCTGGAATCCTCGGTTTTCTCTGGCTGGCCGTGTGGCTCGCCGTCTATCACCCCTTGGACCGCCATCCGCGCGTGAGCACGGAGGAGCGTGCGCTTATCGCGGCGGGTCGCGACACCGAAACCGCCTCCGCGCAGCGCGGCATTGGACGCTACCTGGGCCTGCTGAAACAATCCAATGTTTGGGGAATCGTCATCGGCCGGTCCCTGACCGACCCCATCTGGTGGTTTTACGTTTTCTGGCTGCCGCAGTATTTGAGTGATGCGCGCGGGTTCAGCCTGAAGCAAATCGCGGCTTTCGCCTGGCTCCCCTTTGTGGCTGCGGATATCGGGAATTTTACCGGAGGCTTCGCGTCCGGCTTCCTGATCAAGCGCGGCATGCCCGTGGTGCGCGCACGCAAATGGGTTTGCGTCGTCAGTTCCTTGCCGATTCTGGCTGGAATTCCTGCCGCCACGACCCACAACGCTTATTGGGCCCTCTGTCTGATCAGTTTCGCGGTGTGGGGCTACGCAAGCTGGTCAACCATGGGCCTCACGTTCCCCTCCGATTTGTTTCCGCAGGACGTCGTCGCCTCTGTGACTGGCGTGAGCGGACTGGGCGCGGGTTTGGTCGGAACGTTCTTCACGCTTCTGGTCGGATGGCTGGTTGACAAGTTTTCTTACTTCCCGGCGTTCTTCCTCGCGGGGACGATCCCCCTATTGGCTACGGTCAGCGTTCTGCTGTTGATCCACCAGCCGCAACGAAAGGCCGGATAGCTCCCATTGCGGCTGAAAGTGCGTCCGTCCTAAGAGTAGACCGGCGGCCCACCTGGCCTGGCGCCGGGTAGGAATTGCGAACCGGGCAGCGGCGATTCATGAATTGCCGCTGCCCGGTCACTGAGCCGTTGGACGCCTACGTCATCACCTCATTGACTCGTTGCCGCCAACTCATATAATGGCAAGGTATGACCCAAACGACACCCAGTTCGACTTCTGCTGAGTCTTCCCGTCGATTCCTCATCACCGGCGCAAAAGGCTTTATCGGTGCGTGGATCGTGAAGGAGCTTATGGACCGTGGGTACCGGCCCCACGTTTTTGACGTCGATGCAGGATCGGCACGGCTAGCCGCACTCCTGACTCCCGAGCAGCTCTCCATAGTTCAGTTCATCCAGGGTGACATCACGCAATTCCAAGATGTAGAAAGTGCCGTGGGGGAACATGGCATAACACACGTGCTGCATCTGGCTGGAATCCAGGTGCCCGGCTGCGCCGCGGACCCCTTGCGTGGCGCCAGGGTGAACGTGGTAGGAACCCTCAATGTGTTTGAAGCCGCTCGGCGTAGGCGCGACCTGGTTCAAAATATTGTTTACGCCAGCTCCGCGGCAGTCTTCGGCCCCGAAGACGCCTACGGCGGCGCTACAGTCCCCGAAGGCGCGCCTCTCCTGCCCGGAACTCACTACGGTGTTTTCAAACAATGCAACGAGGGAAACGCCCGCATTTACTTTCTGAATAACGGCATCACGAGTGCGGGGATCCGCCCCTGGGCCGTCTATGGCGTAGGGCGCGACCAGGGGATCACTTCCGGCCCAACCAAGGCTATTAAAGCCGCAGTAGTCGGCCGGCCCTATACGATTCGATTCACGGGCAGCGTCGATTTGCAGTATGTGCGCGACACTTCACGCATCTTTGTCCGCTGCGCGGAAGCTGCCCTCACCGGAGCCAAAGTCTATACGCCGCGCGGCAGCGTGGTCCGCGTGCCGGAGTTCCTCGCGACGCTGGAACAAGTTTTGCCACAGGCCCGCACGCTCATCAACGCAGAGGGCAAACCTCTGCCCATCGCCGCCGACCTTGACGATAGCGCCCTGCAGCGCGATTTGGGAGGTGTCCAGCGCACTCCGCTGGAAGAAGGTATTCGCGAAACCACTGCCATCTTCGAACGGCTCCGGGGTGCGGGAACACTCGACACGCAGGATCTGAATACCTAGGGGAGATACGAACCGGGATCCATCGCCGCAGCCAGAATGCTTCCTGCAGTCGTTCGATCGCAAGGTATCTCCGCTCCATCTTCCCGACCTGCGATATGATGAAGTCTGAGTGGCCTTCCTGGAAGGCTGCTGCCTTATTGCCCACGAGGAGAATTTCATAGCCTGCTACTTTTGAATTCGGAGCTTCACTTATGCCTACAAGGAATGCCAACGGCAATTTGGATCATCATCCTCCGCTGTTTTCAGCTGGGAATACCCTACCCTTTGTTCTGGTGACTGCGCTGTTCCTGTTTTGGGGTATCCCCAGCAACATGAATGACATTCTGATTAAGCAGTTCATGAAGTCGTTCGAAATCACTCGCTTCAGAGCGGGGTTGATCCAGTCAGCTTTCTACATGGGATATTTCCTTTTGGCCGTACCCGCCGCGCTGGTGATGCGCAGATACGGGTACAAGACGGGGCTGGTGATTGGTTTGTTACTCTACAGCGCAGGGACTTTTCTGTTTTGGCCTGCCGCCATTGTTCGGCAATATGGATTTTTCCTTTTCGCCTTGTTCGTCATCGCCAGCGGGGCCTCCTTTCTGGAAACGGGAGCCAACTCGTTTATCGCGTTGCTGGGCGATCCCCGAACCTCAGAGCGGCGGCTCAACTTCTCGCAAGCCTTTAACCCCGTCGGAGCCGTGACCGGCGTCCTGGTGGGGACCGTCTTCATTTTCTCCGGGGTCGAACTGAACAAGCAACAGGTCTCCGCCCTCAAAGTTGCCGGCACCTACGAGGCATACTTGCGTAGCGAGACTCTACGCGTAGTCACCCCCTACATTGTTCTGGGGACGATCATTTTCATCTGGGCGCTGCTCATCCTGCGGACGCGATTCCCCAAGGTGGCCGAAGAAGCCGAACCGGCGGGCGACCGCTCGCACGGGAGGGCCCGCGACCTTATTCATTACCCGCATTTTGTGCGCGGGGTCATTGCCCAATTTCTGTATGTGGGAGCTCAGGTCGGAACCTGGAGTTACTACATCCAGTACATCCAGGACTACACCCATCAGCCGGAAAAAGTCGCCGGGTATTTTCTTACCGGGACGCTCGTGGCGTTTGGCGTGGGCAGGTTCACTGCCACCTACTTGATGAAGTTTATTTCCCCCACGCGACTCATGGGAGTTTATAGCATCATTAACACAGCCCTGGTGGCTGCCGGAGTTCTTTTTCCGGGCTGGGTGGGAGTCGGGGCGGTGTTCATGACCAGCTTCTTCATGTCGCTCATGTTCCCCACGATATTTGCCTTGGGCATCAAGGAACTAGGCCCCAACACCAAGCTCGGTGGCTCCATCATTATCATGTCGATTGTTGGGGGCGCCTGTGCTCCGCCAGCCATGGGGCTGATCTTTCAGTACACCCACAGCATGGCCATCGCCATGCTCGTGCCTCTGGTCTGCTACACGTTCATTGCCTACTACGCCTTTTATGGGTCGAGAGTGGAAATCCCGGTGCGGGCCAGCATGGCACAGGCATAGGAGTGAAGCGCGCTCCGGGACACATCCGGAGCCGGTTCGGTCAACTACGCCGTCGATTGACCGGAACAGATATTGGAGAGTTGTCATCTGAGGAAAGGTGTATTGCTTGTCATGGAAACCAGGGAACTTCGGGAAGTCGCTATCGTCATCCGCCCCGAGAAAGACAATGTGGCCGTAGTGACGGCGGATTTCATCGAGAAAGGCGCCCGTCTGGCACACGCCGGCCGAGTCATAACCGTTTCAGGCCGCGCCCTGCTGGGCCAAAGCTTCGCGATCAAAACGATTCCCCGTGGCCAGCCTTACATCACGCTGGGCGATCCCATCGGGCTCGCGTCCCGCTCCGTCCCGGCCGGCGAGCCGATCGACGCAACCAACCTGCATTCCCGCCTGCCCCGATTGGCGGTCAGGTACCGCGACAACCCCACGCCGAACCGCCTCGATCCGGAACTTTCGTCCCTGACTTTTGACGGGTTCGTTCGCCGTGACGGAGCCGTCGGCGCTCGGAACCTGGTCGCTGTTGTTACTTCGGGAATGTGTTCCTCCAGCGAAGTCCGCGAAATTGCGACGCGCGCCATGCGCGAAATCTATTCGCGGTGTAAGTTCCCCAACGTGGATGGGGTCGTGCCCATCGTTCACGAATCCGGCTGCGGAATGCCCGATGGCCGCGCCGTCGAAATTCTGAATGGACTGCTCGCGAATACACTGCGCCATCCCAATTTGGGCGCTGCTGTTTACATTGACCTGGGTTGCGGCAAGACGTGCGTGGAGTGCTCCGGACCCCTATTTCAGGCTGCCGTTACGGATTACCACCAGCGAGTTATAAACCTGACTGTCCAGCAAGAGGGTGGCAGCGAGAGCACCGTGGAACGCGGGCTGAACGCCGTGGAGAAGTTGCTCCATTACGCCAATCAGTTTCAGCGCCAGCCGGTTTCCATTTCAAAACTCATCGTGGGGACCGAGTGCGGTGGATCGGATCGCTGGTCCGGCGTTACAGCCAATCCCGCTGTCGGCGTGGCCGCGGACATGTTTGTGAAAGCCGGCGCGGCCGTCTTCCTTCCCGAGATCCCGGAGTTGCAGGGCGCCGCCATGCTTGACCTTGCCCAGCGCGCACGCACGCGCACGGTGGGCCGCAAGTTGATGGGTGCACTCAAACGGTATGAGGCCTATGCGCTGAAATCCGGCTTCGACTTTCGCGACAACCCATCGCCGGGCAACATCAAGGGCGGGCTCTATAACATTTATCTGAAATCCAGCGGCGTCAAAGCCAAGGGCGGAACCTCCATTGTCGAAGATTTAATCGAGTACGGCGAGTGGCTGGGGGATCGCAAGGGACTCTATGTGCTCTATACCCCCGGTTACGATCAGGTCTGCACTCCCGCCCTCTTCCTCAGCGGAGCGCAGGTGGCGCTCTTCACCACCGGCCGCGGGACGGGCATCGGNNATCCTGGAGCAAGCGGAAACTATCGAAGAGGTCGGCCGAAAGATTTTCCAGGAAACGCTGGACGTTGCCTCCGGCCGTAAGTTCACTCGTGCCGAACAGACCGGCTTTCATCACGAATTCAAGATATGGGAATCGCTTTGGCCCACCATCTGATTGAAACATGCCGGAATTCTGCGGGCCCAATTCCCTCTAGCTGCAGATAGCCCACGCAGAGTATGATGGTGGTGATGGAAGGAATCCTGCTTTTTGCCCTGTTCCTGGTCCTATGGTTTGTGGTCCTGCCTCGCATCCCGGGGATCTCTCGCTTCACCTGAGCACCGCGAGCGGCTTCCTCGTCGGGGAAAAAAGAGCTACCAAGTTGTGGGGTTGAACCCAAAGAATAGCCCTCTTTGTTTATGCCCATTTTTGAATATGTCTGTCTGCAATGCAGGTGCTAGAAAGACGAGTACTTCAGCCAGGCATCCAGAATGTCTTTCCCGCGAAAAACCCAGGTTCGGGCGTTCAATTGCTCCACTCCCTCCCGCGGCCCAAAGGTCGCGCTTGCCCGCGTCGTGAATTCCACCTTGACCTCCACCGGCCCCGCCAGCCTGTAAGGTTTGAATTCCAGAAGCCTTTCCATAGCGCGCTGCACCTTCTGGCGAATAAGTTCGCACGCGGCCGCGTGCGAAAGCATGTAACCCGCCGTCCGGCTGACTCCGAATTTCACTTCTGCGCATTCCCCTTGCGGCACAAGGTCGTGGAACTCCCGGCAGGCCGCGGTGTCTCCTGAGAGCATGACCACAGGGACGCCCAACGCCCCCGCCAGCATCACGCGCGCGCCGAGTTCGCCCGTCGCTTTCCCATTTACCCAGATATTCTGAATTCCCTCCGAGTCGAAACTGTGGCTCAGGATCCCCTTTTCCGCTCCGGCCATGGCGTGCTGGCCGATAAAGACCACGGCGCTGTAGGAAGAGTCGAGTTCGAGCGTCCGGGATATCGGCCGGCCCGCCAACAATCTCACCTTGGGGTGAATATCGAGCGCCGAGAGTGTGCGGCCGGAGTCGTGTCCATCCCACACCACCACTTCCGTCGCACGCCCGGCCAGCAGGCCTTCCACAGCAGCGTTGACCTCGCCGGTCAGTAGCTTGCGCGATTCCTCAAACCGCGGACTCTGATAGGGAATACACTGCAATTCCGAGTCGAAGATTCCGTCGACACCTTCCATGTCCGTAATCACAAAAACCTTGCGCGGTTGGGAAACCTGAGGCAAAGCCACGCCGGCAACTAGTAACGCTCCGAGCAGCACAAGCCAGGAAAAAAGCCTCGAAAAACAAGTCATCATCCCGCTGACCTCGTTTCAAATGAATATTGACGCCCGTCGAATAACCAGGTTAAGCAACTTGCCGCCGGTGGACGAGTCGACGCATGCCCGGACCTGCCTCCAATCTATTCCCGTTCGACTTGAATCCCCAATTCGCGCAACTTTTCTTGCAGGCTCTGGCGGTGCAGGCCAATGGCGGCAGCCGTACGGGTAACATTGCCGCCGTGTTCGTGAAGTTTACCCTTGATATACGTAATTTCAAATTGTCGCCGAGCCTCTCGGTAGTCATCGATAGCCAGGCACCCCATGTCCACGGAAAGTCCCTTCCCGGGCGAACCTTCTAACCCCAAATCCCCTGAGAAATCCTCAGGACCCAACGTGTCGCGGCGGCTCATCACGATAGCGCTCTCCAGCACATTTTTCAGCTCGCGGACGTTGCCCCTCCATTCCCCCGCCCTTAGAAGTTCCATCGCTTCCCGGGAGACAGAGATCGACGGCCGCCCGTGCTTTTCGCCGAGCATCTGGCTGAACTGCCCGGCCAAAAGCGGAATGTCTTCCCGGTGTTCCCTCAGCGCCGGCAGCCGCAACAACACCACCCGCAGGCGGTAATAGAGGTCTTCACGAAAGGTTTGCTGGGCGATTGCGGCAGCCAAGTCTTTATTGGTGGCGCTCACAATTCGCACGTCCACTTCGACCGACGCGGTTCCACCTAGTCTCTCAACCCTGCGTGTCTCCAAGACACGCAGTAGTTTTGCCTGCGTAGCGAGCGACATGTCCCCCACTTCATCCAGAAAGAGTGTGCCCCCATGCGCAAGCTCGAACTTGCCGCGCTTCATCGAAGTCGCACCGGTAAATGCTCCCTTTTCGTACCCGAACAACTCACTCTCGATCAAATGCTCGGGGAGTGCGGCACAGTTCAAGGCCACAAACGGCCCCCGGCCGCGATTGCTGCGCCGGTGGACCTCCGTGGCCAGCAATTCTTTGCCCGTCCCGCTTTCTCCTTGAATCAGCAAGGTGACTTCCGCCTGTGCGACCCGGTCCGCCAAATCAAAGAGTTCTCGCATCACCTTGCTGGATCCGATCATGGCGCCGAATTCGCCTTCCGATACCAATCGGCGCTTCAAGCGTACGTTTTCTTCCGTCAGCAGGGAGTGTTCAAGGGCGCGCTCGACCACCAGGCGAAGTTCCTCGATTTCGAAGGGTTTCGCCAGATAGTGGTACGCACCGCTCTTCATCGCCTCCACCGCAATCTTTTCCGACCCATAGGCGGTAATCATGATCACTACGGGACTGCGGGCTTGACCTTTCAGTTCGCGGAGATAATCCAGACCGCTCTCTTCCGGCATTTCGATATCCAGCAGGAGTAAGTCGGGATTCTCCCCGGTTACAATCGCACGCGCGGCAGAAATTCTCTCCGCCTCCAGGACCCGATAGCTCTGCTCCAGCGCGCGGCGCATGCCGTAGCGGGCCGTCTGGTCATCATCGACAATCAGGAGGGTGGGGGATTCAGGTTTCTGCAGCGGAGATTCCGGACGGTTCATAGGCTTGTGCGAGGAACTGCAGCGGCCGATCCACCGCTCCCCTCGTCTCCAGGCGCTCCGTACGAATTTCGGGAATGCATGCCTCTCATCTAAACTGCCGGTACCAGCGACCTGGCCTCTCGGAAGCGTACAACAAATCGCGCCCCCGGGTGCGCCGAAGTCGCATGCCCAGTCTGAACAGGGCTCTCACAATCCACGGAGCCACCAATCTCATCCAGGCGTCGCTTAACAATGGCCAGGCCCAACCCTGTACCTCCGGAACGTGTGGTGAAGAAGGGTTGGAAAATCTTCTCCAACTTATCCCTGGGGACGCCCAGGCCCTGATCTTCTACACAGAACTCGACCCAACCTAAGTGGGACTGCGGGCGCACAATACGAATCCGAATCGTGCTTCCCTCTCCGCTCGCCTCCAAAGCATTCACCACTAGGTTCGAAATGATGTCGTTCGCCGCCTCTTCTCCGCCTTCGACCAGGCATGCCTCCTCAGCGTCCACTTCCAGCGCCACCCGGCGCCGCTCCGCTTCAATCTGGAGTATGCCAACAACTCGGTCAATGATCACTCCCAAGTCCGCAGGGCGGTCAGTGTCTCGGGCAGGCTTGGCGTAGCGGAGGACCTGCGAGATGTTTCTGTTTAAGCGGTCGATCTCCTCGACCAACAGGCGACAGTCGTGCCGCGCGTGCGGCGGAAGAGTCTGATCCTCTTCCAAGAGCTGCCCAAGCGTTTTCATGGCGCTGAGCGGGTTCTTCACATTGTGCGCGATCCGCGTCGCCATCTCGCCCAGAAAGGCCAGTTTGGCTTTCTCCGCCAGTTCACGTTCCAGTTTGACCTTGTCGGCGATGAGCTGGCAGATTTCCAGGGCCCCCGCCAGGCGGCCGGCAAGGATCTCGAGCGCTGCGAGCTGCTCACCAGAAAACTCGGGCGCGGTTGGAACAACTTCCAGTAGCGCGATCTCTTCTCCGCCACGAGCAATCGGCACCTGCCGCGCTTTCGGGTGGGGCGACGCGCCCTGTGGGCCGGCACGAGCGCGGCCCCGCCACAGCTTGGCGCTCTCCAGACCGAGTTCCTGCGGCACGCGCTCCTCCACCAAAGTTTGAAGTGATTCCACATCTCCTGTTTGCTTGGCGTGCTCTTCAATTTCCGTCGCGAGTTTCTGAACCTTCTCGAATTCCGAGACAAACTGCCGATGCAAGGCGCGGCTGATAAGTCGCTTAACCGGTTCGAGGAGGACGACGAGGATGAAGATCATCACCCCTTCCGTAACCACGGCCGGCAAGACCTGGTGTGCCTCCAACCACCCGCTCAATCGGCGCATGAAGCTCAGGTAGATCAGGAACGCGAAGATCGTAACCACCGAGTAGATAACTGTCCGGGGTACGCGCAGATCCAGGAAGTTGTACCGGAAAATGGAGTAACCGACTAAACCGCTGGGGACAATGGCAATCATCAGCAACGCTGTAGGAAAAACTCCTCCGAGGCCACCCATGCGCGGCAGCGCGTACGGCAAATAGGCGGCCCCCCAAGCCAAAGCCAGAAAAGCCTGGAGACCCGCGAGGTAACCATGAAATCTCGCGAGCGTCGGGTCCACGACTCGACGGTACCACTTCAAGTACAAGTTCAATCCCGCCGCTACCAACAAGGCGGCTGCGGCCCATAGGACCAATGCCCTTACCGGCCGGCCCAGCGCCACCATCGGCTCCACTCCAAGATGGCGTAATAGTCTTGCCGCAAGCCAGGGACCGGAAAGTGCGGGCAGATAGAAACACGCCACCAGCCACCTTTGCCACACCCGAATAGAAGCAAAGCTCCTGAAGTGTTCCATTTGAACGTGGACCAGCAGCGGGACCGCGGCTATAAAGCCGGCTAGAGAAACGACCCGCGAGATTCCCACAAGAACCGTGGGGCCTGCACCATAGTAAAGGCCGACGTTTAGTGCCAACAGATTTCCGACATACCACATGAACAGCGCTGCCATCAGAAAGAAGAGCATCAATTCAAACCGCCGCAGCCGGCGATTTCCCAGAATCAGTACCATGAGGAAGAGATGGACGAGGGTCCCAAAGGTGCAAACCACCAACTTGGCGGCTACCAGAGGAGTGAGCTCGTAGGCGACATCCACGCGGAACTCTCAAACCCGGTCAGGTTGTCGAAACACGTTCAGAGCATGAACACGCTTTGCGGGGATCATTGTAAGGCAGACAGGAAGTGTACTCAAGCGAGGCCTGAGGCGACTTCTCCCAGCCGCGCTGAGTGCACGGCGGCAATTCTCGTAGAAAAGGTTCTCATCCGGAGGAACATGCTTCCCCAGGGAAGATGAGTTTCACCCCCACTTTTGATTCGTTGGCCCCTCCTTGGCTGAATGTTCTCAGGGCGGGTCTGGCACCCTTCCCATCGTCTCTCACCACAATACCTTCCGCGAATTGTCGATATGCAGGGCAAGTCTCAGGCCAGCGATTCTGGTACAAGGCCAATTCCCCAGCGGCAAGCTCGGCGCGGCTCACCAAGACGCCGTCACCCGATAATTTGCCGGCTCGCTCGCTACGGGCCAGTGCCGAAGTCAGTTCATCAAGTTGCGGGTGAACCCTGCCAGCCGCAAAGCCATTTGCATCGTTTCAAAACTTGTGCGACCATCGTGGGTCGCGTTTACACGCGCAAGGTAGCCCTGAAAGCCCAAGATGGAGAGTAATCCCACCGAACAGCCCACCCCACGCGGTGCTGCACCTGCTCTTCCCCGAGTCATGGTGGCCACCACCGCGATGCTCACCTTTATTAC
>PMYF01000863.1 GCA_003171295.1 Acidobacteriota bacterium
TATTCTAGCGCCTATGCCCCCCCGGTGCTCTGGGCCCCCTCCTTCGTACCCCGCGCTTCCGATACCCCACCCCCTTGTGACACACTTCTCCAAATCGGATATCGGCGGTTCCTTGCTTGAGGATGAGCCGAATGCAACCGCCATCCGACAGGAATTCCTCGTCTGTCCCCAGGCGTTGACGCAGTGCACGGTCCCTGCATCGGGGCGCTACCCAACCCCGCCGCGTGGACGCTCACGCAAACTAGCGGGCTTTCCCGCGCGCAGCCTGCGAGCGTGCCCGCACCTGGGCCTTCTTAAGCTCGGACTGCCATTGGGGAGTCGTGACGGAAGTGAAGACGTAGAGTGGATAAAGTTCCGTGAAGATGCGCTCGACCTCGCGGACGAACCCGGGAGTGGCCAGGCCGCGCGCCTTGGGAAGGAAAACCTTGCGCACCACCCAGGCGTGGAGCGTCCGCCAGTCTTCCGCGCGGCGCGGCAGGCCCGCGCGCTGCGTCCACTCGCCTTTCTCCTCTCGGTGCCAGTAGGTTTCGTAGCGCCGGGCGCGGAGGACCCGCGCCAGGAGTTGCTCGAACAGGGGGCGATCGAGGGCCGCACGCTTGCGGAAAACGGTTTCGAGTGCGCCCTTGGGGCCTCGCCAACTGCCATAGATCGAGAACCCCACGGTGAGGCAATCCGCCGAGAGTCCCACATACAAGCGGCCCGCGTGGCCGCGGTCGTGACGGCCGTCGTACACGTAGAGATAAAAGTTGGGCTTGTAAGGACTCTTGTCCTTACTGAAGCGGATGTCCCGATTGATGCGCGAGAAGTTGCCGTTGGTCTTGCCGCCGGTCTCGAAGTGCGGGTTGAGCTTCAACACAAAAGGCGTGAGCGCTCGGAGCAGGCCGCGAAAGGCTCCCACCACNNCGGAACGAATCGGCTGCGAAACCCTGAAATCCAATCGCCACAGTTGCCTCCTAAGAAAAGCCATTCCCGTAACACCCAATTATATCCGATGGTCACGGCCGGGAACGACAAAAAGGCCGCTGTTCAAGTTCAATTTCCTCGGGCGGATAAGCCTCTGGTGCTTCTCGACTCCACGTCCCCTGACATACCACAGGGAGAAAATCCGCGCCCGTCATGCGTTGAATTTCGCATCGTGGCACCCGTGCCCCTTCGATGCAACTACCCAATTTAGGCTTCTCCCCTCACTGATTTGACAAACATCACAAAACAAAACACTACCGCTCTCTTCCCTCGGAACCACGAGAGGCGTTCCATCTGAGCAATAAGTTCAATTCTGGCAGTATGATTGCGGCGCAACCCTTTGGGAAGAGCCGTAATTCGTCGCGACAGGAGGGGAACATGGCCATACCCCAAAGGATATGCGACTACTTGGACTCCCAGGATATCCCCTACGAGGTACTTCACCATTCTCAGGCCTTTACCGCTCAAGGTGTTGCGCACTCGCTACATGTCTCGGGAAAGAGGTGCGTTAAGGCCGTGGTGGTGGGCGGGGACGAGCGGGCAGCATTAGTGGTTATCCCTGCCTCATATCGGTTGAACTTCCAGGAGCTCATGGCAACCCTGGAAGTAAGCCGGCTGGACATGCTTCCGGAAAGTGAGTTGGTGGGGCTGTTTCCAGACTGCGACTTGGGCGCCGTGCCGCCCTTCGGCAACTTGTACGGTATGGACGTATGGGTAGACCGTTCCGTGGCGGATGCGGAAGAGATCCTGTTCTGCGCAGGAACCCACGAAGACTGCATCCGCATGCGTTACTCGGATTTTGCGAAAGTGACCCTGCCTCGATTGGGCCGGTTCGCCGAAATGGCGGCGGCCAAGGCAGCTTGACCTGCTTGCAGGAACGTTGTGTCGCTCGCCATCCTCCCGCTGCGTGCTCCGGTTGCGCACCAAGAGGGAAGGTTTGTGTTTAGTGATCCTCATCCCGCGACTTCCTAGGAGGACCTGATGCTTGGGTTGAAAGAAAAACTGGCACAACAGATTCCCGGCTTGCGAGAGGAGATGCGCAAGCTCCAAAGGGAGCACGGAGAGACCGTTATTTCCCAGGTCACCGTGAGCCAGGCTTTCGGCGGGATGCGCGGCGTTAGGGGTCTGGTATGTGACACCTCAGTGGTGGACCCGGATCAAGGCCTGGCGGTGCGGGGGATTCCCATAGGCGACCTTGCCGACCGCTTACCGGAAGAAGTCTTCTATTTGCTCTGCACGGGAGAATTGCCGGATGCGGAAGCACTGGCCTCGCTGCAGACCGAACTCCGCCAACGCGCCCATGTCCCCCCCTACGTCTGGGACATGCTGGAAGCGCTGCCTAAAGACTCCCATCCCATGACCATGTTCAGCCTGGCCGTCCTGGCGATGGAGCGTGACTCAGTGTTCCGCCGCCGCTATGCCGAGGGCATGCCCAAGGAGGCTCACTGGGAAGCCACTCTGGAAGATTCCCTGCAATTGCTGGCCAAGCTTCCGGCGGTGGCGGCAGGAATTTACCGCCTGCGCTCGCATCGGGGCGCCCTGCTGCCCTCCGACCGCCGGGTCGATTGGGCGGCTGACTATGCGCAAATGCTGGGCATAGCCGATCCCAGCGGGGAATTCGCCAACCTGATGCGGCTCTACCTGACCCTGCACTGTGATCACGAGGGCGGGAACGTCAGCGCCTTCACCTGCCATACCGTCGGGTCGGCGCTGTCCGATCCCTACTACGCTGTCTCAGCGGGTTTGAACGGCCTGGCCGGACCTCTGCATGGGCTGGCCAACCAGGAGTGCCTGCACTTCGTACTCGAACTCCGCCGGAAGTTCAACGGCGTTCCTAGTGACGAGCAATTGCGCGAGTACACCTGGAACACTCTTCGGGAGGGGCGCGTGATCCCCGGTTACGGCCACGCCGTGCTGCGCATCACCGATCCGCGCTTTACGGCCTTCCGCAAGTTCGGCGAGCGCGCCTGCGCCGACGACGATTTCTTCCGGATTGTCGATAAGATCTTCGCCGTCGTGCCCGCGGTGTTGCGGGAACAGGGCAAGGCCAAAGATCCCTGGCCCAACGTGGACGCCATTTCCGGCGCGCTGCTCTACCACTTTGGTCTAACCGAATTCGATTACTACACGGTACTGTTCGGCGTTTCTCGCGCTATGGGATTGTGCGCCCAGTTGATTCTGAATCGAGCCCTGGGGACACCCATTACGCGACCGAAATCCGTGAGCACGGAATGGATCAAGAAAAACGTTAAGGGGGCCCAGAAGGCCGCCTGAGGATGTCAGCGGGTGGGAATCTTCCACCCGGAATGATTCACGGTTCAGAAACTCTCACAAGGAGAACACCATGGGACCTGGATGCGCTAACTGCCCTGTACTGAAAACTTCGCTTTTTCACAGCCTGACGCCAGAGCAGATTCAGCGCGTGGGCTGCGTGTTTCGACCTGCCCGGTATCGGCGAAACCAGATCCTGTTCTTCGAGGGAGGCTCGGCGCAACATCTCTTCGCCCTGCACACCGGTTTGGTGAAGATGGTGAAGTCTCTCGAAAACGGAAAGGATCGCATCACCGGGGTGCTGTTCCCCGGCGAATTGTTCGGCCTCGAGTCGCTCACGGATTTGGCCTACCCCATCACGGCTGTGGCCCTGCGCGATTGCGAGATCTGCGCAGCCCCCCGGGAGGACTTCGCCACCTATCTGCTAACCAACCCCGACCTCGCGATCGGCATGGTTCGTTTCCTGGTGGGGGAGCTCGAGCGCGTTCGCACCCAAGTGACCGACATGAGCTTTAAGGATGCCCGCATGAAGGTAGCGACGTTTCTGTTGTCACTGCTCTCTCACGATACCCCTGAGACCAGCGGGAACCTAAGCCTGACCCTGCCGCTTTCGCGGCAGGAGATCAGTGAGGTTCTGGAACTCTCGCCGGAAACCGTCAGCCGAACCTTGAGCGCTTTCCGCCGTGAGCAGTTGGTGGCAGCCCGCGGACGGCAGTTGGTGATCCAGAATCGTGCCAGTCTCGAGGCCGTGGCACACCGCTAACGCCTCGCTGCCAACTGGGCTCCCGGTCTTCCCCGCTGTCTTCGCGAAATCCCCGTTTGTGTTGTCGCCCTCGGGCAAGTAGGGCCACCCCTTGGGGCGGCCTTGGCCGGGGCGAGTTAGCCCTACAAAAGGAGAATAAAATCGAAAAGGTAATAGTCTAAGCTGGTCTTGGCTGCAATTGACAAAATGGCGATTTAGCTGTTTGCTACCATTTTCAGTAACTCCTGTTGTTTCAATACGTTCTCAGCTTCGTTTTTCTCGGACATCTGGTCCATCGGCTGGTCACCGGAAAAGGCTAATTTTGCTGTCGCAACGTACTAAGGAGCGCCGGGATGCCTGATCGCACTCGCACCGGCCTGTAAGCTCTCACCCGCAGGCTAGCCGACATCAAAGATGCGGTGATTGCTAGAAACGCGGAAACAGTAGAAGAAGCCCTCATGAACAAGCCGTGG
Organism: Acidobacteriota bacterium; assembly: GCA_003171295.1. Lineage (GTDB taxonomy): Bacteria > Acidobacteriota > Terriglobia > UBA7540 > UBA7540 > Bog-366. Next base: position 4,450 of record PMYF01000863.1, read on the forward strand.
GATGCCAAGGGTATCAGGCGTGAGCCCGCGTGGTAGCGCGGGGCTTGCTCTCCAGCCCTGCGCTACTTTTGCCGTCGCGGGTGGCGCCGATCCGTCGCGGCGGACATTTTATGTCGGCGACCGTTA
>PMYF01000757.1:0-1026 GCA_003171295.1 Acidobacteriota bacterium
GAACCGGCTTCACGTCATTACCTCCTCCCGGTAATCGAGAGAGAGGTTTTCTGACCCTGCGCGCCAAACGCAGGGTCAAAACTCATCCGCGATGGAGCTCGCGGTTAGCCTCTGTTTAAATGAAGCCGGAATGAATCAGGGGTTTCTCTTAACCGCCTCCTTCTTAAAAACGGGCTGTTTGCCACTGCAGTCGACGAGGGCGCGGTACTCGCTGACGGCGTAGTAGCTGACACCGGTTTTGAACGCTTCCGCGATCGCCTCGGCCTCGGCCGCGCACTCGCGTTCGAGTGCGGGTGTGGCCCCGCTCGCTCCCGGTTTCGCGAGGAAGAACCTCGCCTGCGGCGCGGCTTGCTGCGCTCCCCCGTTTTCTTTCTGCAGGCGAGCGACCGGGTTCCCCGTCTGCGGCCCTCTGCTCCCTGCGACTTCTGCTGCGCTTCCTGCCATTTTTGCCTCCTTCGTTTCGTGTCATCACGGTTGCGGGTCGGGCGCGACCGTTTCGAGATTGCTGTGCTGCACGAGGCCCGACTCCCGGTCGCCAACCATCTGCTGTTCCTTGTACTCACCCACCAGCAATCCGCTCGGGTTATCGTCTGTCCTGCGGTCTTCCACCAACCGCACCGTGTAGCGGCCTACGATGCGGTCGGTCACTTCCGTGCCTTTGCGGACCTGATGGACCTCCTTCACTCCGAAGGCCAGGTAAGTCCACGGCGCCGTCTTCACCTGTTCGATCGATCTAATCTCGAAGTTCGAGATGATGTGGTCTTCCGTGATTTTGCCTACGGTGTCCGAATCCCGGAGTTGATTGAGGGTGTAGGTCCGAAGGTTCTGGGTCATCAGGTTGAGGGCTTCCGAGAGGTTCCGGTCGACCGAATCGGGTGTGTAGCTCAGGTAGCGCTCAAGAAAATGCTTCACCACGGCCCTGCCTTCGAGGTCTGTGGGCGCGACCTCAGCCGCCGCCTCTTGGGAGAGCGAAAACACTCGGGAAGGGCCACGGCGCGCCGCGCCCACAACCGCCGCGTTCCCGTC
>PMYF01000757.1:1101-2878 GCA_003171295.1 Acidobacteriota bacterium
CGCAGCATCCCGTCGTGTTCGTAGTACTTCGTGTACAAGGTCATGTCGGAACCGTTCGTCAGTGCGCTCGTTTTTTTCACGTCAGTTCATCTCCCCGCCTGTGGAGTTTTTGTTACAGCTTGCCGGCCATCTTCCCGGTCCACGTCGCGGAGCGAAGCAAGACCAAAACCGTCCCTCCCACGTCGCCCTTGACGATTCGGCTGGCCATGAAAGGGATGAAGGCAATGCAGATGGAAAACAGGATGCTCGCGAGAGCGAGCAGCAGGTCCTGGCTGGCATTTTGAAAGAATCCCGCCACGCCGCCGGAGTTCAGAACGTTATTGACGCTGTTCACATTCAAAACCACCATCAGCGCGCTGAAGATGGCATAGAGCAGTCCCCAGGCTTGGAAGACCAGCATGTTCACGAGATACGTCCGTGCCAGTTGGCCCACAGTATTCGACGGCAGCAGCGCCAGCACCAGAGGGCCGGTTACGTAAAGGACCGACCCGTAAAGGGAATAGAACAGGGCGAAAAGCGCATAGGTGATGGGCATGAGGATAAAAGCCACGAGGATCAGCAGAGCATCTAAGAACCCCGATACGCTGCCCCCGATGGTGGACCACAGGGACTGGGTCCCATTCGCGGTCCAATACGTCTGCAACTGCGTCATCCAGTTGCTGAACATGTCCGTGGCGCTCGCGAGGTTCGTGACCGATTGGGCGACGGAGTTGAACATGCTGTTGACGTCGCGAAAGATGGCGCCGTAATTCGCAAACACCAGCCCCAGGAGCAGGTACTTGATCCCGGCAATCCCCAGCGCCCGCACATCGCCGCCAGCGGCGAATGACTGGTAGGCCGCGTAGAGGAAGCTCACGATCAGGATGGTGTTGGCGATTCCCACGACACCCGCCGTGATGTTCTGGCTATCGATCCCGTTCAAGGCGTTCATGAACATCTGCTGAAAATAGAACATGGCTCACCTGGGCTGAAGCATCTGTTGGATTTTCTGCTGGAAGCTGGACGCATTCGTTGCCCCCATCTTGACGCCGGCTCCGGCACTCGCCAGATCAACGGCCTGGACGCGCATCAAATCAGCCAGGGCCGCCTGCGTATAGGCATTTGACCGCACCAGCCAGGCGTCGGCCTGGGCCTCAATGATCGGAGCGCTGCCGGGCGCGCCGGTCTGGATGCTCTGATTGATCTGGCTCGCCGCTTGCAGCTCAAGATCCGCCAGGTTGTCGATGGAGATGGCCCGTTTCATGGCGTCCTGAGCCACGGCGTCGCTCATGTCGATCAGGTTGCGGACGCTCGGCGGGGCGGTTGTCTGGCCGGGGACTGGCCCATAGACCGCCGTATAGCTCGGAGTCGTATTCGGGATCTGGGTCGCATTGCGGGAGAGCAGGATGGTTTCGAGCTGTTGGGTGGTGGAGAGCGTGGCGCTTGCGACCGGGGTGTGGATAAGACTTCGGGTCTGAGAAAAGAGACCCTGCAGGGTCCCGACCAGCCCCTGCGCATGGGTAATCGACGCCTGCGGCCAGACCACCGTTTGCTGAAAGCTATGGATCCCCTGGTCCGTGGAAAGAACGGAATTGAGCCCTCCACCGATGACATGGCTGAGAGCGCTCGAAATGCTCGCGAGACCCGCTTGCATGATGGCGCAACATGGGTCAAGGAATTGGGTCTTGGCCGGTCGCGGTGCGATCAGCGCGAAGACGACTGCCAGGACTGCAATCCTCAGCTTGTGCGCCCACGCCCACCTGAAGCCCTTGGCCATTGATTGCCGGGCTGACTGTCT
>PMYF01000108.1 GCA_003171295.1 Acidobacteriota bacterium
CCCTTGCCCGCTGGCGGGTAAGAGCCATACGCCTGGGGGAACTGTTCCGCCGCCTGGAAATCGAACAGGACACGCAGGGACGAGGCGTTGTTGTTGTGGTAGAGGCTGTATGGCCGTCGCTCATGCTGGCCACGAAATCGAAACCCGGCGGGAGTTCCGCCAGCGGCAACGGCGCTAATGGCGAAATCTTTTCGCCTTTTTCGACGTGCCGGCCAGGGGTCTGCCGGCTCCGCTTCCTCCCCCTCGCTTCCTTCGCGCCCACCCCGGCGGACGTTGTCCCGGTCGGCGCTTCGCCCTGCTGCCCTGTTACAGTTGCCACTTTTGTCTGCATGGCTTTCCTCCATGCCCGCCGGGCGGCGCATTGCTGGTCGTCACTCTCCGGACTTAAGGCCATGAACGTTGTCCGGTCGCGGGTTAAGGGGAAATACCCAAAATGGAGGGGATTTGGTGTGGTTTTCCTGACTTGCGCTTTCCCCGGCTCTTTTGTATGGGCATGATAGCCATAGGGCTGGCTATCCGTGATGCAAGAAAACACACGACTTGCGCTAGGTTTTCTGGAGTCACCCAAATCGCCGAAAAAAGAGACGCCCGTGCGCTCCGTCGGATAGTTTCCGTTGCAGGGAAGCATGGGCGGGGGGATCGGGGCCAGTGGGGGATCGGGACCAGGGGAAGCAGGAACTGGATCAGGGATGATCGGGTCCCAGCCCCTGCCAGGTTCCTTGGGGGCTGCTCCAAAGATTCCCGAAGCTAACGGAGCCTGAGCAATGGTTTTGTGGCTGGCGACCACGCCGAGGCACCTTCTGCGGCTTTCCTCGAAGGACACGCCGGGAGGTCGNNACCGGGTTACTGGGTTACGACTTCCTTCCTGGGGTCAGTACTGTGGATTCGACTGTGGTCTGGCTTGCCGGTAGGCTGTAGGTGCCGAAGCTGGTCTCCGCCTGTCTGTCCCTGAGGTCAATCTCCGCTTCAATAGTTCTTCCACACGCACTCCAGGCGGCGTTCCTTGCCCCTGGTCACCCGGAAATTGGGGGCGTTTAGCTGCATGTCCTTTATGAAGAAAGGCTGACCAAGCTCCCGGAAATACAGTTCATGCGCGTATTCGGTGAGCATCCACCTGAACTTGGCCGCCTTCAAAAGACGGACCAAGTCTTCATGGTCGAGGTCATTTTCCTTATAGGACCGCACATCGCCGCCGAGGTACGGTGGGTCGATGAAAACAAAGTCATCGGGGGTCAACGAGGACCAGCCGAGCTCCGTCCAGTCGCAATCTGTGATGATTGCGTTCGTGGTGTGCAACAGCCTATGACAGGCCCGCAGCGTGCGAGTGTACCCAGCCACAGTTGGACCATCCTTTCCCTGCAAACCACGTCCATACCCGTCTCCGTTGAAGGTAAAATATGGTTCCAACAGGATTGCCTTGGGGTCGCCCCGCCTGAAGGCTTCCCGATGCCTGGTGTACTCCTCGCGGGACTTCTCGGGCACCTCCATGGTGTCGCCGATGTCCCGCACGGCCTCAAAAAAGGGAGCCGTGCGGATATCATTCAGTTCCCATTGCTGGAAGCCAAGCTGGCTGGAGGCGGCAGCCCAGAAGACATTCCCTCGTCCTGCGAATGGCTCCACATATGACCGTCCTTGCCGGGGCATTAAGCTGACCAGGGTACGGGCCAGTCGTGCTTTCCCACCAGGATAAGAGATGGTAGGCAATGCGCATGGGGGTTTGTTCTCCTTATTGTTTGCTGCTCGCCACTGCGGTTTTGTCGCGCAGGCAGCCTTCGGTTCTCCGGAAGGCAACTGCTCCTGGTCGGGCTTGCCTCCCAACACCTCTTTGACAGCATTCAGGGCGTCTTTCGCCGGGACGGGCAGCCCGTCGCGGCACTGCTCCAGCGCATATACCAGCTTGACCAGGACGGTCTTCCAGTCAGGCTCGGGGCTCAGGGCATTCAGGTATGCGTCCAGCCTGGTCGAGGTGACGGCGACCTTCTCGTATTCGGCCAGCGCTGGGTGCCAATCCCCCCCGCTCTTCAGCGCGGTCACAAGGTCGTCCGCTGCCTTTAGCGCTTTAACCAGCGCCGCTCGCTGGCGGCCATCGAGCCTGACCGGATTCTCGGCGGCAGCCGCCTGCCCTGGACCTTCCGCCTTGCCGCCGCAGATACGGTTTATCCAATCTGCGCTCACGCCAAACTGGCTCTCGCAGAATTCCTTCCAGCACATCTTCCTGTCCGCTGGGAGGCCCCCTTCGGAATTGCACGTCACGAGCACCCTTACACCCACTGACCCGAACCTGACTTTGAAGACCTCGGCCTTGAGGCGCAGGATGTAGTCCTTGTGCTCCGCCACGACTTCCTTCGCCGTGCGGAACCTCCGGGCAACCTCAATCACGATTTCAAACAACTGCTCGGTCGTGCAGTCCATGGGGCTGAGCTTGCCCGATGTGGCTTCCGGGGCAACCTGCGGATTCACTCCGTAGGTTTCAGCGGCACTGGTCGGTGGCAAGGCCAGGTCCCCATCCGGGTCGATTCGGTGTTCGGCTATCATGGTCGCCAGATGCAGAACGGCGGGTGGCGTCACTTGCGTTTGCGCTGGATTTCCCATACAAGAACCATCCTCCTTGGTTTCCCGTGGGGATTTTACACGACGGATGCAAGCCGGACCATTGGAAAGAAGAGTGGCAACGCTGCGGCGCTCGATGGCTGGCAGGAGTTTGTGAATGGCCTTGTTGCGGCAGAGATGACCTGGAACAGACCATGATAACAAAAAGGCGACCGGGTGACGGTGCGCGGCTGGCGGGGTGTTGGGTGGGTCCGAGGAAAGACGCACCAAGCAGAAAAGAGACTACCCAAAACCCGAGCGTCTAATGCATATTAGAGGAGCCTATGCCCTACGCTGACAAAGAAAGGCAAAGACAAGCCCGCAGAGAATGGTACTTGGCCCACAAGAAACTGACCAACGACAGGAGTCGGGAACGCCGCAGACTCAAGAAGCAGAGGATACATAAACTGCACAGCCCGGAGTTGGCGATTTTCGCCGCCGCCGAATACCCGCAAACAAATGACAAACTGGTGATGTGTCCGGGATGCAGAGAGAAAGTAGAGGCGGATTGGAAGAAGCTTGAAGTCCACGCCCGTGCGCATACAAAGGCAGAGAATGATGCTTTTAACGCCGCCTTGGAGGAATGGCAAAGTTCAGTAAGTCGCATGAGCTAATTCCCACCTAAAGGTACGAGGACACCCCCTTCTAATTTTTTTGCGCCCCCTTTTAAGCCTTTCCAAAACCCCAACTCTTTCTTTTCAATACTTTAC
>PMYF01000725.1:0-431 GCA_003171295.1 Acidobacteriota bacterium
TGGTCGGCCGTCTTCACTTCGTTGGAGAGCACGACCGAGCTCAGGCTCAGACCCGCATCGGAAATCTGTGGCACGTCGAGCGGTGTTTCAAACGTTCCGATCTTGCCGCCCTGGTTTTCCCGGACCACGGCCTTCAAGGTGTATTTTCCCGGCGGCAGAGTGAGTTCACCTTCGTAGAGGAGGTTGCCGCTGGTGATTTCCTGAAGGGTGTCGTCGGTCATCTTCACCGGAAGCGTGTCGCGCAGTCCCGCGACGGTATGGTTTTGGGCATCGGTAACTTTCCAGGCAAAATCAAATTCCGTTTCGTGCTTGCCGGATTTCTTCAGGAAGGAAACCTCAGAGCCCGGGATCTTGGCGGCCAGGACGAGGGTGAATTTCTTATCGGGCCGGTGGAAGTAGGCCGCGTCAACCACAAAAGGCAGGTCCACGAA
>PMYF01000725.1:445-4140 GCA_003171295.1 Acidobacteriota bacterium
CAAAGTAACCGGGCCGCGCCTGAATCTTTACGCCGGGGCGGCCCACTTCCACGCGGATGCGCCGGAAGCGGCCATCCGAGCGCGTATTGGTGGGTGTATATCCGATCAGGTAATAGCTGGAATTTTCCTTCTGCACTTCTTCAAAGGCCGGGGTGAAATCGTTCAGGTCGTAGAAGGTCTTTCCGCCGGTATCGGCGGCGAGCGATGCAAGAGTCTCGCGGCTGCCCTGCAGGGATGAGACCTGCGAAACCACGGCTGAGCCGGAGTAAATGGCGGTGCCCGCGGGGCTGGCCGTGGAGGCGTCGCCGCCCGGCGGCAATGCCGCAAGCCCGCGTGCGTCCATCGTGTAGAGGGAAACGTTGGCACGGTTCGCGGCGTCAATGGTCGCCCGTAACTGCGCCTGGTTTTCCTGGCCTGTACGCGTGATGCCGCTCGAGAAGTGAAGCACGGACTTGCGCCCCGGCACGTCGCGCAACATCCGTGACAGCGATTCGATGGCGGCCAGCTTCTGGTCGGTGTTGAAGATGTTGAACTCGGTTTCGTCCGGCGTGAACGCATCCGAGAGGTCCTGATTCACAATCTCCATGCCGGCGGCATTCGTCCCGCCCGCTTCACCTTCCATACCGGCCGCGCTCAAGGCGGAAGATTCTTCCCCGACCTGGATCGCGTGCAGCACTTTGCTGAGGGTGTCACGGTCATTGGTGAAGTTCTGTAGGACTCGCAAGCTCGACGTGTAGGTGACCACGGCGACCAGGTCGGCGGCCGTCATGCGATTCCCGAGGAAATCGGTGGAAGCCTTTACGGCGCGCATCAGGTCATCGGGGGGCATGGAGCTCAGGTCAAAGAAGAAAACCAGCAGGCGGTGGTCCTGGATCACCTGCTCAGCCTTGACTTCAGGAGGGAGCATTTCAAGGTCGATCACTGGCGCGCGTTCGCCCGCCCCGGCGGCTTGTGCCAAACGCTCGACGTCCTCCAAGCTGAAAGAGGTGAGGGTTTGCTCGGCGCCGTCTTCCCAGACGCGAAAATCCGACTGCTTCAAGTCGGTGAGGGGCTTCCCGGACTTGTCATGGACTCGCACATCGATCAGCACCACGTTGGTCTGGGTGCGCAGGATGAAGGCCTGCTGCGAGGTCTTCGGAGCCTGCGCGGGAGCCGCCACCTGGGAGAAAGCCCGCGTCGCCACTCCGATCAGGCAGACGGCGAGAGTGGCACGGGCAGCCCAACGCGCGCTCGCGAAGCTTTTGGACGAAATTTGCATTTCAGAAATTCACCCGCAAACTTATGGTCAGGGCGCGCATGGCTCTTACGCTGGTAACCCAGCCAAAATTCTGCGCGTTGAGGGTCGTCGCCACGCCACCATAGTTAGGGGTATTGAAAATGTTCGTGGCGTCGATGCTGAAGCGAGCGCGCAAATTCTTCTCCCGGGAGAAGGTGAAGAAGCGCCCGAGCGACATGTTAAAGTTCGCCGTACCCGGACCCGGTATGGTGTTCCTTCCTGCGGTGCCAAGCTGGCCAGATCCTGGAAGTGTGAACGCCGCAGTGTTGAAGAATTCCTGCGTGCCCCTCTCCGAGCGCGGCAGGCTGACTGCAGCGCCCGTGACATCAGCGCGCTCGGAAGCGAACGCTCCCGAGCCGTTGTTGTTCGACTGGTTGCCGGCCACCTGCGCCGTCAAGGGCGCGCCGGATTGAATGGTCGTCACGCCGCTGATCTGCCAATTGCCGAGGACACGCGCCACGCGCCCACCCCGGTTCAAGAAGCGGCGCTGTTCGCCGAAGGGAAATTCGTAAGTGTGATTGATGGCCAACTTGTTCCGGATGTCGAACCCCGAAAGGGCGCGTTCGGCCTCGAGATCAAAACTATCCTGAGGCACGTTGCGGCCCGCGCCGCCCACGCTGGCAGCGTCGTCAATGGACTTTGACCACGTGTAGTTGCCGCTCATCGAGAATCCACCGTGGAACTGCCGCCGCAAGCTAACCTGGAGGCCGTTGTAGATCGACGCCGCGCCGGAAGTCTCATAGAGAAACTGGAGGGTATTCGCGATGGAGGTTTGCTGGGCGCCGGCAGTACTGGGGTTCACGCTGTTGGGGGAAAGCAGGAGATCGAGCTTGGTCCCCTTCGTCCCTACGTAACCCACCGAAAGAATGACGTTCGGTGCGATTTCATCCTCGACGCTAAAATTCCAACTCTGGGCGTAAGGCGTGCGGAAATTGCTGTCTGCCGCGTAAGTGTTGTGCACGACGTTGGGAGCGAGGGCGGGGAAACCTTCCTCAAGCGTCAGCACGCGCTGAGGATTGGTCACGAGCGTGGAGGCCTCGGCGAAGGGCGGCTGGTCAACCAGGTTGGGAACCAGGCGGGAGTAAATACTGCCGTCATAGAAGATGCCATAACCCGAGCGCAGCACCAGATGATGCTGCGTCCAGGGCCGATAGGCGATGCCGACGCGGGGCGCCAGGTTATGCGCGTCGCTGTGTACGAGCGACGGCGGCAGAGAACCCGCGTCGAATCCCGTGACCACCTGGGTCGTGGCAAACCCCGGCGTGAACGCCAAATCTGAAAGATGTCCGTATTTCTCCGAGAAAGGCAAAAAGTATTCGTACCGGAGACCATAGTCAACCGTCAGGTGCGGGCCGACCCGCCAGTCATCCTGAAGGAAAGACGAAGTTATCCAGGTGCGCAGATAATTGCTGTCGATCCCGAAGCGGACGGAGGTAGTTTGTGGCAGGCCGAGCAGGAAATCCGCGAAGTCAAACCCCGTGCCGGGTACGGGAAAGCCCCCGCTGAAGTCGCTGCTGGTATAGCCTGAAAAGCTGAAGGCGCCACGGGCGTTGGGATCGGTCTGTGAATTCTGCTGCACGCGCCGCAGTTCGCTGCCCATGCGGACGTTGTGTTTCCCGTGATTCCAAATCAGGACGTCAAGGGCGCGCACCGTTTGGTTGCGGACGAGCGAGGGCAGCGGGTCGCTCAGCCCTCCGAAGTTGGTAAACCCTATCCCCGGGATCCCCCAATCAAACGGGTTGTCCGAAACCCCTTGAATTCCCAATTGGGCGGCAATGTCGTCCTGAAAAGCAAAGGCGTTCAGTGAGGAGACGCGCTGGCGATTGAAATTCGCCGTCAGGGTATTGACGACATGAGGATTGAAGGTATGTGTTTCGCTCAGGCTCAGGTTCTGGCCGCGAGTGGAGGAGTGCGAAGTCAACTCGGGGAAATTCGCCACGGATCGGCTGCGCGTCGAGTTGAAAAAGTACATGGCATTGAGGCTGTCCTTGGAATTGATTTGCTGGCCGATGCGCGCCATCACGCGGTCGCTCGCGAAGGGCAGCGACTCCTGCAGGTGAAAGTTCTGCACCGTGCCGGGAAGGTTGGGCAGCGGGATGTAGGACAGCAAACCCGCCGCGGCGGAATTGAGGCGCTGCGGAGGGATGATGTTCCCCGCGAATGGAGTGCGCGGGCCGGTGGGGCTCGACTGCGGATCGTAGATGACCGGAACGGTCCTCTTGTACGGTCCGGATTCAATGACCGCGCCGGAGAAATCCCCGCTACGTTCCGCGGCAGTGGGAACCGACGCAAAGGAATTTATGGGATTCTTCGCGCGCTGTAAATTGTAGCTCGCAAACCAACTCGTCTTGTTGCCGCCGCGATAAACCTTGGGGATCACCAGCGGGCCGCCCAGCGAGAAGCCGAGGGTTTCCCCATA
>PMYF01000731.1:0-278 GCA_003171295.1 Acidobacteriota bacterium
AAAAGCACGAGTGGGAATCTTCCGCAACGCATAGTCCTCACGGAGCTCCCGAATGCGTGGTTCCATTTCAGCACGCCCATCGTAGAAGTGCCACACCCCGGCCGGTGTCAGCGGCAGGTTCGTATGCCAGGCTCGATATACGTAACGTTCCAACGTAAACAAAGTCGGTTGCGGATCGGTCTCCTCGATTCTCCTTCGCGCCACAATGCAACGGCGTGCGTGAGACCAATCGTGGGGAAGGTGCTCAAATTCCGCGATCTCCCAACGCGGATTCATCT
>PMYF01000731.1:289-3677 GCA_003171295.1 Acidobacteriota bacterium
AACACTGGCCCGTAGCCGAAGCCGGCATCGGCCCGCACGCGAAGCTCCCGAATGTCGGAAGGGAGGGAGTGAAAACAGCAGGCCAAGAGTTCGTCGCTGCCCGCCCAGGTTCCCGCATCGCCGCGTCGCAGTTCCACATCCCAGAGGAACGAGGAGTTCGCTTCCAAACAGAGCAGCGGGTCATAGGACCTCTTGCCTCGATAGCGCGGATTGTAGCCAACCGCCGCCCCTTCCTGATGGCCGAAAACTGTAACGACGGTGCTATCCAGATCCAGAATTAATCGCGACCGGTGATCCGGCTGGTGAATGAAGCGCTGCAGCAGGTAGTCATTGACCCGGTGGAGTTGTTCCCGAAAATAGGGTGTAGCCTGCAACAAAAATCGCCGCAAGGTTTGGGGACTGGGGTAACTGGGAAGGCCGGTCAAATACTGAAACGTGCCATTCGAACGTAACAGCGACGTCGTCTCTAAACGATCCAAACCCAGGATGATGGGGTAGACCAAGGACAGGATCATTTGGGAAAGCTGGTAGTCATGGTTGCGCCGGGGATAGCGCAAATGCCGAGTTAGGAAGCGGCGCAATTGCAGCATTCGACTGAATTCAGTCAAAAACAGAATTCCGCCATAGTGCGTTAGACCAGTATGACTAAAGGCGATCGTTACATTCCTGGGCGATCTGCGCATGCTGACTTCAACATAGCACACAGTGAAGTTAAAGTCAGCATACCAAACGCTTAAAAAAGGCTGTCAAATAAGGGGAAAATCAAATTCGCCATGAGTTTTCACGACGGATCCAGGTGGTAACGCCCGCAACGGGCGACCTGGTAGGCGTGCCTCCAGAAATACCCGAGCTTGGCGCGGTCCCGGCCGACAACGAACAGTGCCGGAGAAGAGCAGATTGAATCCCAACGCGTTCTGGCTGAGGGGGAGGCTGATCACGCCTCGGTTGGCTTTTGGGTTCGTCGTTGTTTGTCGGAGCATCTGGTGCTTGAGCGCGGGCTACCGCGAAACACGCAGCAGAGCTATCGCGACACCTTCTGTTTGTTCCTGCCGTTCGCCGCTGCACAGCCCAAAACAGCAGTTGATAAGCTCGTCATTGACGACCTTTCGCCCAGCATTGTTTCAGATTTCCTGGCGCATTTGGAACAGGCTCGAAGTTGCTCGCTTGCTGCGAGGAATCAGAGGCTTGCCGCGCTTCACGCCTTCGCTCGGTATACGGGGAACTGCAGCCCTGAGCATGTGGATTGGTGCGCCCAGATCCGTCGCGTTCCATTCAAACGAGGGTGGAAACAGTCAATCCCTTATATGGAGAAAGATGAAATCGATGGACTTCTTCAGGCCCCAGATCGCACGAGTGAACATGGCCGATGAAATTACGCGCTACTCTTGTTCCTCTACAACTCGGGAGCACGCGCTACCGAAGCCGCTCAAGTCATGATTGAGGACCTAACTTGGGACTCGACAGGAACTGGTTCTGTCAAGATCCGGGGAAAAGGCCGAAAGGTTCGCTTTTGCCCGCTCTGGAAAAAGACAATGGCTGAACTCCAACCTCTCATACGTGGACGAGATGTCAATAATCCGTTGTTCCTCAACCGATACGGCGACGCGATGACGCGCTTTGGAATCCATGCGCTTGTGACGCGTCATGCTGAAACTGCGGCGGAGAAGATTCCATCGCTAAAAACCAAGCGCATTAGTCCGCACACGGTTCGACACACGACTGCAACCCACCCGCTTCGCGCCGGTGTTGACCTCAACACGATCAGGGCGTGGCTCGGCCATGTTTCACTCGAAACCACAAATATCTATGCGGAAACAGATCTAGATCTTAAGGCAAAAGCTTTGGCTGCCTGCGATCCAGGAGGCGGGCGTCGCAGAACCAAGAAAAAATGGCGAGATGATCCAAGCCTAATGGAGTTCTTGCGCAAGCTCTGAGCCATCCGTTTTCTATGGCTCTCGATGATTCTCAGGGGGCGACTTCAGTTGGCGCCCCCTCTTTTTTATGTGGCAACGAAAGCAAAGAAACCTGTTCTGAACGAGGTGCTCGTGAAGCACGACAACATAACTGATATCCCAACATATTTGCATTATGTGGTCGACCACATAAACGCAAGTAATCACCGATCGACTCCGGTATGGGCACAGTCTTCTTCTATCGCTTTGAGTGCGACGAGTAAATGTGGTTCGTGTGGTGCCGGACCCGCGCCAACAGATGGGTGATTCTTAGTGGGTCAGAAGCGTGCGCTCAGAGCGCTGGCGCCTGCCGCGGCTTCGAGCTTGGCGAGAGGCACTTCCACCGTCTGGACGTAAAAGCTGGCATGTTTCGGAATGGCCATGAACGCCGTGGAATCTTCACGAACGACCATTTGCTCGCACTCCACGGCGGCGATCTGGCGGAGTGACGCCTGGAAGGTCTCAGGAACGCAGACTATTTCCTTCTCTTCAATTGCAAGCTCATGTCATCAATCCCCAACGAGGTCCGTTGATTATCCGTCCTCCTACATGTAACCTTATGGCATGCCTGACGACACACGATCAGTTAAGCGCCGGTCGGAGCGTAAGTGGGTCCAAATGGTTGTGACTCTTGTGATAGAGGGTGACGAGGCTGAACACCTCGCTACTGCCGTTGACCTCTCCCCTCATGGCTTGCGACTGCAATCCGACGCCACCCTTGCACCAGGCCAGCCCGTGGGCCTCCTTCTTGCTGCCGATCCCGATTGCTTCATTAAAGCGCGCGTAGTCTGGGTAGGCAAAGCTGCCACGGCCCAAGTTGGTCAGGCAGGATTCGAATTCTTGAACGTCCTTACAGGCCCAATGTGCTGAATATCAAAGAAGTCATGCCCTACCTGTTGATGAGATTCTCCATGCGGGAAGAGCGGCCTTACCTCTCTCATTGATTCAGCACTGATGCCACTCGAAACAGTTAGCGGGTTTGCTGCCCCTTACGCCGCTTGGAGGTCCGCCGGGTAGTGGAGACAGCGGGTGGGTTTAGGCGCGATGCCGCCCGAAACGCAATAAGGACTTTCCTTGGTGGGGGGCGCTGCGGGAGCCGGCTGCGGTTTCATCGCGTTCACACCCCATGAATATTGATGACGGCGACGATCCGAAGAATCGGAGTTGCAGCTCAAAATGGAAATGTGGATTCACATCCCCCATCGCTATACTCGTAGCTGCTCGAAACTTTCAAGATGATTTGCATGACGGTGAGTCCTCCCCCTGTGCTTGGAAGCTGGGACTCCGTTCGCCTAGTCCGTTGGGAGACCCCCCGGCTCTGCCGGGGAGGCAGTAGAAGTTTGACAAATACCGGAGTCCATCGCGGAAACTCCTTAACGTGAGCCGCCAAAGCGCACGAAAAGGAGATCCACGATGGACGAACAAGAAAGCCTAAA
>PMYF01000483.1 GCA_003171295.1 Acidobacteriota bacterium
GAAGAACTTGACGTTGACGTTTGACCACTGTCCGATCCTCCACGGGCGCCGGCTGGCCTGCCACAGGGTGTAGATGGAATAGCCGGTCTCGTAGAAGAAAATATCTGGAAATGACCAGAGGTCTAGGTTACGTGGGATATGATTCCGTTAGCAGTATGCTTTTTTCTTGAAACTAGTTTCCTTCTTTGCTGGTTTAGTTGTGTGTTAGGGGTGTTTCGGGGTGGATCGGGGTGCATGGCGAGTGTCAGGCCGCCTGCAAGAGTGATTGAATTTGCATGCAGGCCGGGTGGATCTATATTATTGCCACGGGGGTTTGGAATTCACATCCTCACCGGAGGGGTTCCCCTCGGTTATTTGTCCTGCCGCAGGACACTGTAATAAGCGCTCCTTGACTGCCGCGGCTCGATCTCGTAGGCTGGACGCCTTTCATGGGTTCGAACTCTCTTGCTCCGATCCTCACACCGCACGGTCGCCTCACCTTAAGTTCGGTGGTCGAGGGGCCCGCCCTGGACCCCAGCCTCGCCCGGCGTCTGCAAGATGCATTCGCGCGGGGCTCCGGTCACGGTCTTCTCCAACTCGGAGCGGGTGAAGTCGGAACCGCTCTTCCTCCGGTGTTTTCCTACTGGCGAGAACTTGCCACGCGGTACGTGACGGCCCTCTGCACGCTTTCCGACGCCGCGACAGACCCATCGAGAGCACACGTTCCCGCCCCGCCCCCTGGGGAACTGGAGCCGCTGGCCATGGCAGCGCCTGCGATGACCGGCGCGGAGTACCTGACAGCGGAGATCCTCCATACTCTCTGGCAGGAGATGGACGCAGCTTTTGCCATCGAGTTAGCGAAGTCGGGAAGCTCGATCCAGGACTTCCTCAAGTACCGCAACCCCGCGTGGAACTTGGTTGGCCGCGTGCACTTCAATCTCGCCGAAAACCGCAGGGATGATCAGGCTCCCTTCGCGTTTCTCGCCACCTACACGACCCGGCTTTCCGCACACGCCAAAGCCCAGCATCTTCCGCTCGGTCAGGCGCTGCGCGAATACGCCGGCGCAACGAGCAAGGAGCGCCTGTTGTCGCTGCTCCTGCCCGTTCAGCGCGCGGCCGAAATCTGTCCGTGGCTGAAAGCCATGGTTGACTCGGGCGAGATCTTCCATCCGCTGCGCTGGAAACCCAACGATGCTTTCCGCTTTCTCCATGATGTTCCACAACTGGAGAGCGCCGGCGTAGTGGTGCGAATGCCCGCGACGTGGCGGGCAAACCGTCCTTCGCGCCCGCAAGTAACGGCCGCGGTGGGAGGAAAAGCGCCCTCCGGGCTGGGCAAGGACGCGCTCCTCGATTTCCGTATGGAGGTCACGCTTGACGGCGAGCCTTTGACCGCCGCTGAGATCAAGGAGTTGCTTGCCAAGTCGGATGGGCTCTCGCTGGTCCGAGGACGCTGGGTCGAGGTCGATCGCGAGCGGTTGAGCCGGATGCTTGAACATTTCCAAATGGTCGAGCGTGCCGCCGCCAACAGTGGCCTCAGTTTTGGGGAAGCTATGCGCATGCTTGCCGGCGCCGATGTCGCGGCCGACGGCGGCGGGGCCGACCCCGATTGGGCCCAGGTGGTCGCGGGACCCTGGCTGCACGAAACGCTGAAAGGACTTCGCGGTCCGGAGGGGCTGGCCCGCGTGGAACCCGGTGCAGCCCTGAACGGCACGCTGCGGCCTTACCAGCAGGTGGGTATGCGCTGGCTCTACCTCCTCTCGAAGCTCGGCCTTGGGGGTTGCCTTGCCGATGACATGGGCCTCGGCAAGACGATCCAGCTACTGGCGCTTCTGCTCGTTCTCAGAAGCCCGACGCGCGAACCGAAGGAGAAGAATCTTCCGAGCCTGCTGGTGGCGCCCGCTTCGCTTTTGGCCAATTGGGCCGCGGAGCTTAATCGCTTCGCGCCGAGCTTGAAAGCGTTAGTCGCCCATCCGTCAGCGATCCCGGCGTCCGACCTCAAAGCGCTGGCACCCGAACGTCTCGGAGATGTGGACTTGGTCATTACCAGCTACGGTTCGCTCCTCCGCATCCCTTGGTTGACGGAGACCTTATGGCGGTTGGTTGCGCTCGATGAAGCTCAGGCCATCAAGAATCCAGAGGCTAAGCAGACCCGCGCCGCCAAGAAACTGAACGCCCAGGCGAGATTTGCGCTCACCGGTACGCCGGTCGAGAACCGGCTGGGAGACCTGTGGTCCATCTTCGACTTCATCAACCCGGGCCTGCTCGGGTCAGCGAAAGAATTTACGAGCCTGGTCAAGCGTCTTGCGGAGAAGCCCCATAACCCTTACGGCCCGCTCCGCGAGCTCGTGCGACCGTACATTTTGCGGCGGCTGAAGACCGACAAGGCGGTCATTGCGGACCTGCCCGACAAGACTGAGGTCAAGGCCTTCTGTCAGCTCAGCCGCAAGCAGGCAGCACTCTACCAGCAGGCGGTGAAGGAACTGGCAGAGCAACTCGATGACACAGAGGGCATCAAGCGCAAGGGCGTCGTGCTGTCGTTCCTGATGCGATTCAAACAGATCTGTAACCACCCGTCGCAGTGGCTGGGCGACGGTGCCTGGGCCGAGGAAGACAGTGGTAAGTGGGCCCGCCTGCGCGACATCGCCGAGGTCATCGCGGCCAAGCAGGAGAAGGTACTCGTCTTCACCCAGTTCCGGGAGGTAACCGCTCCGCTGGCGGCTTTCCTGGGATCGGTATTTGGGCGCCCCGGCCTTGTTCTCCACGGCGAAACTCCGGTGGGCAAGCGCCAGGAGTTGGTGCGCCGATTTCAGGAAGCCGAGGAAGTGGGGTTTTTCGTGCTTTCCCTCAAGGCCGGGGGTGCTGGTCTCAATCTCACTGCCGCTTCCCACGTCGTCCACTTTGACAGGTGGTGGAACCCGGCCGTGGAGAATCAAGCCACGGATCGCGCCTTCCGCATCGGCCAGAGGAAGAACGTACTGGTGCACAAGTTTGTGTGCCGTGGGACCGTGGAGGAGAAGATCGACCAACTCATCGAGTCGAAGCGGCAGATCTCGAAGGACTTGCTGGAGGGCGGCGCCGAGCTGCTCCTGACTGAGCTGAAAGACGAGGAGTTACTCAAACTCGTTGCCCTCGACATTAATGCCGCACTAAAGGAGACATGAGTCATGTACTACGAATATGGATGGCGACCCTATGTGACCGTAGCAGAGCGGCGGCGGAAGGCCGCACGCGCAATGGAGAAGCTCAAGAAGAAGGGGCACCCTGTCTCACCGGTCGTCATCGAAGGCCGCACCATCGCAAGGACGTTTTGGGGCAAGGCCTGGTGCGAAAACCTGGAGCGTTACAGCGACTTCGAGAACCGGCTGCCGCGCGGCCGGGCCTACGTGCGCAACGGTTCGGTGCTGGATCTCCAGATTGGCGGCGCCGAGGTCAAAGCTATGGTCAGCGGCTCGGAGATTTACAAGGCGGCGGTGAAGGTGACGCCGGTCTCGAAAGCTCGATGGCGATCCATTTGCTCGGACTGCGCCGGCACGATTGACTCACTCGTGGAACTTCTCCAGGGACGCTTCTCCAAGGGCGTTATGGAACGCCTGTGCCGGCAGGGGACCGGCCTTTTCCCTTCACCGGATGAGATCCAATTCTCGTGCAGTTGCCCGGACTGGGCCTCGATGTGCAAGCATGTCGCAGCGGTGCTTTATGCCATCGGCGCTCGCCTCGACCAGCAGCCTGAGCTTCTCTTCAAGCTGCACAAGGTCGATGAGAAAGAATTGATCGCCAAGGCCGGCAAGGAACTGCCGCTCGGTGGAAAAGCGCCTGCCCCAGAAAAGACCCTCGGTAGCGAAGACCTCTCCGCGATCTTTGGGTTGGAAATGGCTCAACCCGCGGATGCAGCAGCCGTGGTGCCCGTTCCGGCGGCGAAACCAAAGCGCGCGAAAAGGCAGGTCAACAAGAAAACCAAAGCAGGGGCGCGCGCCGGTGAAGGAAGGACAAAGCGGCGCAAGCCAGCAAGGCCCTCACACTCAGCAATGCCCGCAGAATCCGGCAAAGTTGAAAACTAAAACAAGGATGAGCCTTCGGCCTGCCCCAAAGAGGAACTTTCTATCTTGCGCAGACAGCGAAATCGTTAATGACCTGGATGACTTATAGGCGGAAGCTCCGGTGCGAATCTGATTTGCAATACGATCTATGTTTCGCTGGGAAACCGTGGCACTCTGGCAGGAAAACAATCATTCAGCCGCCTGCTGCGCCTATTTCGCCGCGGCTGCTGTCCAAATTTCTACGTGCTTACATGCGCGCCGGAACGGTATTCGAATCCTCGTTAGAACAAGGCCAGTTGATCTTGTCCTGGCAGCAGATTCAACCTCTTTTTGCGAGGGATGGAATGGCTGGCTTCCGGCCGCGATCCGAATTTCAATGCATTGATAGCGACCGGAACGTTGAGCACCAGCGTTGCTGGTGGAGCGGTCGGCCGCACCTCTTCGATGCTCGGCAGCGGCTCGGGTGTGACTGGCGGGGGCGTGAGTGTGCTCTGCTCCGCCCGCAACTGCTGCCAGACCGCATTGGCCGATTCACCGATTCCTCTTTCGGTGACGAGTTCCCGCACCATCGCGGTGAGCATATCGTCCCCATCGTCCAGCGTCTGCAGCCCTTCGCCGGAGAACTTCCCCTCCATCGCCAGCGACACCAGCAACTTTTTCCCCATGAGTCGTAGACAGACCGACTGCATGGTGTCGCCGGAATACTTGGATCCGTCATGAATTTCACTGTTTTCGTTGGAAATTGCCCGAAAATCGGCGTTCGTCTCCACAATGTTTGCAGCAGTCGATCGATTTTCACAAACGTAGCTTCAACCCTCCAGGGGTTTTAATCTATGAACCCGGTCCAATATCTCCTGCACCCACTTTTGGATGAGGGGCGAATTCGCGAACCGGAGAGTAGGTCGGTTCTGCGGGCGTGTAAGTTCGCCCGGCAGCCAAAAGAGTCTGGAGCGTAGTTTGCTCAAGGTCAGGCTTTGCCATTCTTTGGGGAGACAGGTCCGCTAAAAGCCGTGACCAGGTTGTAGGCCAGCCGAACTACCTCCAGATAGAGTGCGTTGGCCGCAAAAGCACGAGTGGCAATCTTCCTCAACGCATAGTCTTCACGGAGCTCCCGGATGCGGGGTTCCATTTCAGCACGGCCATCGTAGAAGTGCTACAACCCGGCCGGGGTCAGCGGCAGGTTCGTGTGCCAGGCTCGATACACGTAACGTTACAAGGTAAACAAAGTTGGCTCCGGATCGGTCTCCTCGATCCTCTTTCGTGCCACGATACATCGCCGTGCTTGCGACCAATCGTGCGGATGGTGCTCAAATTCCGCGATCTCCCAGTGCGGATTGAACGGTTCATAGATCAAACCTTTGAGGGCCTGCTTCAGGGAGGGGGTCATGCGTGCGACCACGGCGTATGGGGCCGAACGCGCTTCCAGCAAGTCAAAAACCGGACCATAGCCGAAGCCTGCATCGGCCCGCACGCGAATTTCCCGAATGTCGGAAGGCACGGAGTGAAAACAGCAGGCCAAGAGTTCCTCGCTGCCCGCCCAAGTTCCTGCATCGCCGCGTCGCAGTTCCAC
>PMYF01000476.1 GCA_003171295.1 Acidobacteriota bacterium
GTCTTCATGGAAAATGACGCCAACATGGCAGCCATCGGTGAGCATTGGAAAGGCGTGGCGAGCGGTGTGGAGAACTTTGTTTTTATTGCGCTGGGAACGGGCGTCGGCACCGGCGTGTTCATCGACGGGAAACTCTATCGCGGGCGGAACGGCGCGGCCGGTGAAATGTTCAAGATGAACATCGACTGGCGGACCTGGGACGACGATTTCCCGGACACCGGCCAATTTGAGAGCTTCGTTTCAGGCATGGGCATCGCCGCGGAAGGACACAAGGCGCTCAGCCTTTCTTCCCGGCCGGAAACCTCCGGCCTCGCCGAGGAGCGTGACGCCTACTTTGTTTTTGAGGCCTTCCGGCAGGGCAACCCCGAAGCGCGCGCGGTGCTCGAGAAAATCTTCACCATGCTGGGAGTGGGCATGGCGGATGTGGTGGGGATTCTCGACCCGGACCTCTTCGTTTTGGGCGGGGGGATTGCCAAGGGCGCGCCCGAGTTCATGCTTTCCATCGTGGAGAAAGTGATCCAGCGCATCCAGCCGACCCCGCCCCCCATCAAATTCAGTTCGCTGGAGGACAAAGCGCAGACCTATGGCGCCATCTGTTCCGCGCTCGGTGTCGCGCACGAGGCAATCATCCGGCGCCTGCGCGCGTGAGGCCGGAGTCGCCACTCACGCCGGCGAACTTCCACGAAAAGTGCGCCAGCGGCACCCGGACCCATCATTTGAAAAAACCGGCGCAATAGTACAAAGAAGCTATTGGGCAAATGCCGAACAAGCTCGAAACTAATAGCGCACGCCGTTTCGGGTTGTCGGTCGTGCAGGTCTTGTAAACAGGGCTAACAAGTTCACCATCATGGAACAGAGCAAGCAACGCCTTTCCGGCGCCGCCAAGTGGCTTCTCATCTTCGGCCTCGTTCTGGTCGCGAACAGCGCCTACCTGGCCGCGTTCGGCGATCCCACGCTTTTCTATGTCGCGAACGCCCTGCTGCATCCCTTGCTGGGAATCATCGCGGGAATTTTCTTGGTCGTATTCAGCCTGCGCCACCGCGACCTCCTGACCGGTACAACCGGGGCACTCACGGGATTATCTCTTGCGCTGGCGGCGGGCTTCGGCATCTATCTTCTCTTCGTGGGCATGACGCGGCCTCACAGCCTGGCGCTATACGCGCACGTGGGCGCCGCGATCGCCGGTGTCTTACTGCTGTTCGTGGTTCTGCGCGCGCGGGTGCGCGGAGCGGGCGCGACACTTGCCCTGCGGCAGGCCTGGCGTTGGAGCGTTGGCGTGCTCGTGGTTTCCGGGGGCTTTTACGCCGCTGCGGCCATTTACCAGCGTGCGTTTCCCAATCCCCGGTACATCATCCACAACCCGCCTACGGCGCCGTCCAGCATGGAAGACGAAGGCGGAGGGGCCGGCAGCCTGGCCTTTCCCAGTTCCGCCCAGACCCTCGACGGCAAGACGATCAAGGCGGAGTTCTTCATGAACTCCGAATCCTGCAAGCCCTGCCACACCGACATCTACAACCAGTGGCAGAGCTCCATGCACCATATGGCGTCGTTCAATAACCAGTGGTATCGCAAATCCATCGAATACATGCAGGACACGGTTGGGGTCAAACCCTCGCTCTGGTGCGGAGGCTGCCACGACCATGCCCTGGTCTTCAGCGGCATGATGCAGAGCCATCCCATCCGCGAAATCGAACATACTCCCGCAGCCCAGGCCGGGCTGGGCTGCATGTCGTGCCATGCCATCGCACAGGTGAAGGGCACGATGGGCCAGGGCAGCTTCGTGATCGAATACCCCTCGCTCGACCGGCTGGCTTCGAACCCGAACCCTTTGCTTCAGGGGCTCGCCAACTTCGCCATCAAGCTCAACCCCAAGCCGCACCGCCAGGTATTTCTGAAGCCCTTCCACCAGCAGCCGGGGCAGGTTCCGGAATTCTGCTCGGCCTGTCACAAGGTTCACCTGGACGTTCCCGTCAATGGCTATCGCTGGATCCGCGGCTTCAACGACTACGACAACTGGCAGGCGAGCGGCGTGTCGGGGCAGGGAGCGCGATCGTTCTACTATCCCCCCAAGCCCTCGCAGTGCGCCGATTGCCACATGCCCCTGGTGGCATCCAAGGATTTCGGCAACCTCCGCGGCTTCGTGCACTCGCACCGCTTTGCCGCCGCCAACACGGCCGTCCCCACTTCTTACGGGGACCACGAGCAAGTCACGGCCGTTGAGGATTTTCTGCGTGGGGCGTTGAGCGTCGATATCTTCGCGCTGGCCGAAGAGCCCGCGGAGAGCACGCCCGGAGCCGGTCCCTCCGGCCCCCGGCCGGAGACGCCGCAACTCTCCAGTACTTTTGCCGTGGGTGAAGAATCTTCCGCGGGCCAGGCCGGGGCCGGTACGAATGCCCTGCCGGTCGCCCAGCTCGTCGCGCCGCTCGGCCGCGTGCCGGCCAGTGTGCGCCGCGGCGACACGGTCCGCGTCGAAGTGGTGGTCCGCACGCGCAAGCTTGGCCACTTCTTCCCGGGCGGAACGGTGGATGCTTTCGATTGCTGGGTCGAGCTCGAAGCCCGAGACAACCACAGTCGCGTCATTTTCTGGAGCGGCGAAGCTGCGGACAACGGCCACGGGCCGGTCGACCCCGGCGCGCACTTCTACCGCTCGCTGCAACTCGACGCGCATGGCAATCCCATCAATAAGCGCAACGCCTGGTCCACGCGCGCCACCATGTATGCCCGCCTGATTCCTCCCGGCGCCGCAGACACGGTTCACTACCGCCTGAAAATTCCCGAGGATTGCGGTGACACCATCACCCTTACGGCCAAGCTCAACTATCGGAAGTTTTCCTGGTGGAACACCCAGTGGGCATTTGCCGGAGTTCGTGATTCCTCCCAGCCTCATCCCGACGTTGCCAAGGACCACGACGATGGGCGCTGGGTATTTCAAGGCAATCTCGCGGATGTCTCCGCCCAGCACCCGCAGATTCCGGACGTGCCCACGGTCGCGATGGGCGAAGACAGCGTGACTCTTCCCGTCGTGCCCAAGAACGCGCCGCCGTTTGCCGAAAACCTGGGGTTCAATCCCCAAGACCGCGAGCGGTGGAATGACTACGGCATCGGCCTGCTGTTGCAGGGTGATTTGAAGGGCGCGGAGCGAGCCTTTGAGTACGTCGTGAAGATCGATCCCCAGTATGCCGACGGCTGGGTCAACATCGCCCGCGCCCGCATGCAGGAAGGCAACACGGAGGCCGCTCGGCCCATGCTGCAGCGCGCCCTCCGACTGAATCCGCGCCTCGCCAGCGCCCATTACTTTTCGGGGCTCGCACTCAAGGCAGACGGCAAGTATCCCCAGGCGTTGGACGAGTTCTCAAAAGCTGCGGCGCTTTACCCGCGCGACCGCGTAGTCCGCAACCAGGTGGGCCGCATGCTTTTTCTGCAACGGAAGTATCGCGAAGCCGTTACGGAATTCGAGAAGACGCTCGCCGTGGACCCGGAGGATCTCGAGGCGCACTACAACCTGATGCTTTGCTATCGCGGGCTGAACGACGACGCGCTGGCGGCGCGCGAAGAGAAGCTCTACCTGCGATTCAAAGCTGACGAGGCATCCCGCGCTATCACCGGCCCTTACAAGCTGGCGCATCCCGATGACAACAACGAAGCGCAGCCTGTACACGAGCACGTGTCGGTGACGCTGGGGAAGGCGGAAGCCAGTGGGCGGTATGCAGTAAGCATTAAGCGGCGAGCGCCTGTTGCGAGCCCTGGGAGATAACGGCAGGGGTGGAGCCAGCCCTACCCGCTTTTTGGCCCGGGCCGTTACGAAAGGGTAGGGCAAGCCGTGCCCCAGCCTGCGGAAGGGCGCCCGGTGAGACTGCGACACCTGACAATTATGACCTCTCACTCTTCCTTGCCCTCACCACGCGACGTGGCGCTCGGCGGCATGTTTTTCACCGGACTTCTGCTGGCCGTGTTCGGTCTCGCCCGCGCGTTCCCGGCCGCGCTGCCTACGCCTGCTGCCGGCACCGGTGTTCACTTCGTTGACATCACCCACCAGGCGGGAATTAACTNNTGCGCCTTCCTCGACTACGACAACGACGGCAACCCCGACATCCTGCTCGTCGATGGCGCCGATTTCCCGGGCCACAAGGCGCGCCGCACAACCCTCAAGCTCTATCGCAACAACGGCAACGGAACCTTTACGGACGTGACGGCAAAAGCGGGGCTCGACATCGAAATGTACGGCATGGGCGTGGCCGTGGGCGATTACGACAACGACGGCTGGGAGGACGTCTATGTGACCGGGCTCGGCGAATCGCGCCTCTTCCATAACGAGCACGGGCGCTTCCGGGATGTTACTCAATCCGCAGGCGTGAACAACCCAGGCTTTGGCGCGAGCGCCGCCTGGGTGGACTACGACAAGGATGGCAAGCTCGATCTCTTCGTGACCAACTACGTGAAGTGGTCCGAGAAGGGCGACCTTTACTGCACGCTCGACGGCAGCCACAAGTCCTACTGTACGCCGGAGGCTTACCCCGGCGACACCTGCCGCCTGTTTCACAACCTGGGCAACGGCCGCTTCGAAGACGTGACGCAGAAGGCGGGCATCTACGATCCCACGAGCAAGTCGCTGGGCGTGGCGGTAATCGACTACGACCGGGACGGCTGGCCGGACCTCGCTGTCTCAAACGACACGCAGCCCAACAAGCTTTACCACAACAACCACAACGGAACTTTCACCGAGCAGGCCGTGCAGGCCGGTATCGCCTTCAGCGAAGACGGCATCGCGCGCGGCGCCATGGGCATCGACGAAGTCGATTTTGACCGCTCCGGCTATCCCAGCCTGGCCATCGGTAATTTTTCGAACCAGATGCTCGGCCTCTACCATAACGAGGGGAACCGCTTCTTCATTGACATCGCGCCTTCCTCGAGTGTGGGCCGCGCCAGCCTGCTATCGCTCTCCTTCGGAATTTTCTTTTTCGACTACGACCTCGACGGGCGGGAAGACCTGTTCGTGGCCAACGGCCACATCGAGCCCGACATCAACCGCATCCAGCCCCAGGTCGCTTACGCCCAGCTCCCGCTGGTGTTTCACAACGAAGGCAACGACCGGTTTCAGGAGGCCGGCAAGCCTTTGGGCTTCACGCGGAAATTCGTGGCGCGCGGTGCGGCGCATGCGGACATCGATAACGACGGCGCGCCCGACGTCCTCGTGACCACCAACGGCGGCTCGGCGTACCTCTTCCACAACGTGGGCGGCAGCCGCTCGAACGCCATCCGCATCCGGACGGTCGGCACGCACTCGAACCGCGACGGCATCGGCGCCGAAGTGAGGGTGCGCTCGGGCGCCGGTGAAAACTGGCAGACCGTCCACTCCGGCTCAAGCTACTGCTCGCAAAGCGAACTGACCCTCACTTTTGGATTGGGACAAGAAACCGAAGCGCAGGCCGTCGAAATTACCTGGCCCAGCGGCCAGCGCGATACCCTCAAAAACCTCAAGGCCAACAATACCTATACCATTGAAGAAGGCGGCAAGATCCTCTCCGCCCGGCCCTTCCGGCGCTGACGGCGCAGCGTGTTGCGTGGGTTTGACCATGGGCCATTCCTGCCTTTGACCCACTTTCCTGGATCTGGAATTCCGCATTCGCGGGATCTGCCCAAATGCTCTTATCGGAAGGACGACCGGGGGGGCTGGCTAGCGGCAGCTATCTTCCACCAGGATGGCGTGGTTTTCGCCGGGCCCGTGAACGCCGCGGATCAGGATTTGCTCGATATCAGCCGTGCGGCTGGTACCGGTGATGAATACGAAGGAGCGCCCGGAGGTGAGCTCGCCGGCGCGGGCCGAGATGGGCAGTTTGGCCAGAAGTTCATCCAAGGTCCCCACCAGTTGGCTCCGCCGGTACAGGGCCACATGTACGGGCGGCGCGAGCGAGGCAATCTGGGCGCCTTCCGTCGCGCTGGACAATACCAGGCTGCCGGTCTCCGCGAGCACGTATTCCACTCCGGTGATTCCGACTTTGGCTTGGAAGCTGGCCGCATTGAATTCGGGAAGGGTAAGCGGTTCCTTGCGCAGGGGGTCCCTGGTCCAATTCGTCACGAACTTCCCAGAACTGTACAAACGGTCAGCGATGTGAAGTTCAGCCAGCAGGGGGTTACGGGACAGGACCACGGAATGCGTTCCCAGTTCGAGCAGAATTTGTTGCAGGACGGCTTCCAACTCCTCGAGACTGGCCACCCGGTGGGTGACGCCGGCGACTTTCTCCCATTCGGCCTGGAACTTGGCCTGATAATCCTCCGGCGCCAAGGGGGGCATAACTCCGGTGGGGTCGAAGGGCGGCAATGGGGTCGGGACTGAACCGGTGGGCGGCTGCCCCAGAGCTTTTCGAACCCGTTCCAGCATTTGCTCGCGTGTGGCCATGAGAAGTTCCCCCGCTGTCAATTATGACGCCAAACTTCAAGTGGCGATTATACCATGCCGTGGACCAGCCGTAACCCATTGAAACATAAGCGAATACAAACTCGAAAAAAACTTCCAAAAATCATGCAACCTTGGTATTATCTCGATCATCCGAATCCACGGGCGGACCTTACAACTGAAGGATCTCCCAGAACGGTTTGGGAAGGAAAAAAGATCATGCGAACAGCGGTGAAGTCTACAAACAAGGCGTTTCGAACCCTCTTGCTGAAGAAGCGAGACGAGATTCTGGCTGCTACCCGGAGAGAACCGGAAGCCCTGTCTGCCAACGTGCAGTCTCCCGACGCGGTTGAGTTTGCCGTGCGGACAGTCGAGCAGGATGTCACAGTGGTCACGGCAAACCTGCGCAGCGGGATGCTAAAGGAAATTGAGCGCGCGCTGAAGCGTTGCGCCGGTGGAACTTATGGCGTTTGCGAAGCGTGCAGCGAGGAAATTTCCTCCAATCGGCTAAAGGCTATTCCCTGGGCACGGTATTGCCTGACGTGCGAGGAACTGCGCTCCAGGAACTAAGGGCTTCGTCTCCAAACAGTCAGCCGTAATTGCTTTGCCGAGGGAGCGCGCTCCCTCGGCAGGGTAGTTTTGCCCTGCTCCGGGTTTAACAGGCTTGGGAAGAACTCGCGCCGGACGAGGTAGCGGCGATTTCATATCGCCACATGTCCTGTGTTTTCAACGCCAACACGGCGACGTGAAGTCGCCGCTACAGGTTTTTCCGCAGCCTGTTAATGGACTCGAACGCCGGCCTTTAACCCCGCGCCCCGCCGACCTGAAGGGCGTCGCTACGATCCCCTAAATCAGTTCGCGCGGGTGGGTAATTATTCTTCCCGCGTCACGTTTTCCGCGTTCTCAAATTTTCCCGGTACCAGCCCTGCCCGCAAGGCCACGTCATGTGCCAGCAGTTGAATATAGATGCTGTCCACCAGGGTCCCCAGCCCCAAGCGAAGCGGCTCCACGGGAACCACTCGCACGTTGGTGAGGTCCTGGGCAGGGAAATCCGAGAACAGCAGAACCCGCCCCCCTAGCTGACTGATGTCACGGGCAAGCTTCAGCAGCAGCTTCCCGGTTCTTCCCTGGCGGGCAATCAGGATATAGCGGTGGCTGGGTTTGATGATCTCAATCGGCCCATGGCGGAACTGCGCCGCGCTGGTGGGTTCGGCGGCCAGGCGCACCACTTCCTTCAGCATCAGCGCGCCCTGGAAGACAGTGGAGAGGTCAGCCCCGCGTGCCATCAGCGACACGTAGGGCGGCTGGTCGAAGAACTCCACCAGGGGCGGGATCAGCACCTCGTGACGCTCCAGGATATTCTCCCCGGCTTCCACGGCCCGCAGCACTTGCTGCGTCAGGGAGCGCGG
>PMYF01000153.1 GCA_003171295.1 Acidobacteriota bacterium
GGCTTCGGCGATCGCCGCAAGGCAACGCTGGAAGACATCGCTGTCCTGACCGATGGCAAAGCCATTAGCGAAGACCTGGGCATCAAGCTTGAGAACGTGAAGCTGGACGATCTCGGCAAAGCCAAGAAGGTCACTATCGATAAGGACAACACCACGATCGTGGAAGGGGCTGGCAAGACGGCCGACATCGATGGCCGCGTGAAGCAGCTCCGTACCCAGGTTGAAGAGACCACGAGCGATTATGACCGCGAGAAGCTGCAAGAGCGGCTGGCGAAACTGGTCGGCGGCGTCGCGCAGATCAAGGTGGGCGCGGCAACCGAGACCGAGATGAAGGAAAAGAAAGCTCGCGTCGAGGACGCCATGCACGCCACCAAGGCGGCGGTCGAGGAAGGCATCGTTCCCGGCGGCGGCGTGGCCCTGCTGCGTTGCGTGCCGGCGCTCAACAAACTCAAGGCCGAAGACGA
The DNA here is from genome assembly GCA_003171295.1 of Acidobacteriota bacterium. Taxonomy (GTDB): domain Bacteria; phylum Acidobacteriota; class Terriglobia; order UBA7540; family UBA7540; genus Bog-366. The sequence goes on from PMYF01000153.1 coordinate 465, forward strand.
CGAGCAAATCGGCATCAACATCGTGAAGCGGGCACTCGAGGAGCCGCTGCGCTTGATCGCCCAGAACGCCGGGCACGAAGGCGCTGTCGTGGTGGAGAAGGTGAAGACCAACAATACCACCAACTACGGCTTCAACGCCGAGACCGATACCTACGGCGACCTGGTCGAGGGCGGGGTGCTCGACCCGACCAAGGTAACCCGTACGGCCTTGCAGAACGCCGCGTCCATCGCTTCGCTCATGCTTACCACCGAGGCGCTGGTTTGCGAGGTTCCGGAAGAAGACGAAAAAGCTGCGGCCGGACCTCCAGGAGGCGGCATGGGCGGCGGGATGTACTAGAAGCAATAGGCAGTAGGCGCCTGCGGCGAAGATCATCCGCTTCTCTTCGTTTCCCGGCCTGGAAACAACAGTGAGATGGTCATCGCCGCCTGGGGATGATTCGCTCTAATCGTTCAACCTTTTCGGACGTCGCCAGGAGCCAACTTTTGTAAGGCTGGTGTTTTCGAAACGGCTGGATGCCTTGGCTCGGGCGGCTATCGTCGCACTGGCTCGGGACCTCCAGACTGCGTCCGCTAACCCGCCGTGGTTTAGCTCGTGCTGACCCTGAAACAGGGTGAGAGGAGTCTTATCTGCAAGACCTCCTAGAGGCTCGCGATCTCGATTTGACGCCAGGCATGGTTGAAGGCGGCAGCGACGTTGTTGGGAGGTATCTGCGCGAGGCGGGGCGCACAAGCCTGCTGACGCGCCGCGGTGAAGTAGAGGTTGCCATGCGCATTGAGCGCGGGCAAATCAATACGCTCAAAGCCCTGTCGCGCTCGGCGATGGTCACCAGCCAGATGTCCGGTTTACGCCAAGAACTCTCCGCAGGGAAAAAGTCCATCCAAGAGATTGTGATTCCTGACGAGCCTGAATGGACAGACGCAGGAGTATCGAGACGCAGGTGTCAATTTATTGCCGTGGTCGGTGAGATCGAGCGCCTAAATCGGGAATTGATCCGGCTGCAGGCGAAGAACGACGCGAATCCGACCGGCCGTCGCGCCCGCCGCTGGGTCACCGTGCGCCAGCGGGTCCTGATTTCTCGATTGATTCGGTCCCTTAGGTTCACCCCAGCGGAGCGCCTGCGGCTTATCGGGAAAATCCGTGAGACGGTAGAGGAATTAAACTCTCACGAGCGGGAGGTGAAGAGACTTGAAACACGGCTGGATGCCCGGCCGGCCAACAAATACCTGAGGAACGAACTGCGCGGATGCCGGGGTCGTATCGGCCAGATCGAGGAACGGGAGGCGTCCTCCAGCGCCGAACTCAAGCGAACGTACAAAAATATCCTCGCTAGCTTGCAGGTAACCGAGGCCGCCGAGCATGATCTCGTGCAGGCAAACCTTCGATTGGTGATCTCGATCGGCAAGAAATTCGTCAATCGAGGCCTGGAATTCGTGGACTTGATCCAGGAGGGAAACCTCGGCCTGATGAAAGCGGTGGACAAGTTCGATTACCGTCGCGGTTACAAGTTTTCCACTTATGCAACCTGGTGGATCCGGCAGTCGATTATGCGCGGCATCGCGGACCAGGCTCGAACCATCCGGGTCCCGGTTCATATGATTGAGAGGATCAACAAGCTCAGTCGTGCCGTGCGCGAACTGGTGCAGGAGCTCGGCTGTCTACCGAGCACGGAAGATATCGCCAAGCGCTTGGGAACCCCACTCGACGTGGTTCGGGAGGTCCTGAACATCCGGCAGGTGCCCATTTCGCTCGACACACCCATCGGCGATGAACAAGATGCCCACCTAGGCGATCTTGTCGAAGACCGTACCGTTATTTCACCGGCTGAGGTCGCCATCAGCAACAGCCTGAAACAGCGCACGGCAGCGATCTTGAAAACTTTGACCCCTCGCGAGGAAAAGATCATCAAGATGCGGTTCGGACTGGATGACGGCAACCCCCACACTCTCGAGGAGGTCGGCCAGAGTTTCGCGGTGACTCGGGAGCGGATCAGGCAGATTGAGGCCAAAGCGCTGCGCAAGCTTCGGCGCCAGTCGCATAGCCAAGGATTGCGAGCGCTCCTGGATATCTTCTAGCTCGAAGGTTCTGCGCGATCGTGGGGAACCTGGTCTTATGGCTCACCCCGACCGTCATGGCCAATGGGGTGATGGGTTCACGGAAGCTCAATCCAGATCAAAATCCCTCAGCGGTGGGCCGGTGGGCTGGTCCTTGGTCTTCTTGAACGCGTCTTTGAACTTCCGGTCGAGTAACTCCGATTTGACCCTTTCATCTTCGGCGCCTTGGCGGAAGAGCGCTTCCCGGCGCTCAGCTTCTTTCTTCAGGAGTTGGGCGGCGTGGCCCAGGTCCGGAGCTTTCTCGTGCTTGGGCGGCGGCTGATGGTGCAGCACTTTGCCCAGTTCGGCGTCCACTCTCAGGACTGCGCCGCAGCACGGGCAAGCTACTTCGATTTTTCTGGCGTCACGTGGTGTTCGAGACATCCTGCCTTGATGCTACGCCCAGCGAGCAACCCTGTCAATTCAGGGTTGGTCCGCCCAGCGGCTTCGGAGTCTCCGAA
>PMYF01000547.1 GCA_003171295.1 Acidobacteriota bacterium
CTGCTGACCCGCTTCATCAACATCGAGTGTCTGGCCTTCCAATGGATCATGCAGGCCGGCCGCTGGTCCCTGCTTGGAGTAACCACCCTGCCGGGCACCAATTTTGTGATCCGACGCAGCGTTCTCAAGGAGGTAGACGGCTGGGACGAGAAGGCCCTCACAGAAGACGCGGAGCTGACGATCCGCATTTACGAGACCGGTCGTCTCATCGGCTTCGTGCCCCGAGCCGTAACGTGGGAGCAGGAACCGGAGAAACTTGGGACCTGGTTCCGTCAGCGCACGCGCTGGGCCCGCGGCCATAATTATGTGCTCGCCAAGCATATCCGTCGCCTGCTCGTATTACGCCCCCGCGTCATTGCCTTTGAACTTCTCTACACTTTGCTCCTTTACTATGCGGTTTGCGCGGCGATCTTTACTTCCGATATCCTCTTCGTGATGGCCGGTTTCGGGTTCGTGTCGATCCACGCTATCGGACCCTATTCGCATATCTGGGTACTGGCCTTTCTGCTCTTTGTATTGGAAGTTTCTATCACCCTGTCACGTGAAAAGGACGAGGATTCCTTTTTCAACCTTGTCCTGGTGGTCTTCGCCTACTTCACCTATTGCCAGCTCTGGGTTGTTGTTGTTGCCCGCGCATTCATTGACGATGTGATACTCCGCCGCAAAAAGACTTGGGCCAAGACCGAACGCTTTGCCGAGATGCGTGAGCAATGACCCGAAAAATGTTGATCTTCCTGTTTTTGCTGTTGTTTCCTGTTGCCGCATCGGCGGCAGGAGGGAAACAGGCGCTGATACTTTACGACGGCACATCGCAGAAGCTTCACGAAGGCATCGTCGACGGTACCTACATCGCCAATCTGCTCGGTCATTTTGACTATCGTCCGAAGCTCCAGACGATCGAGGACTACCATCCCGGCGGCATGGCCAAATACGATGCAGTCTTTATCGTCGGCGGCTCCGAGAAGACCGTATGGCCGGAGACGGTTCTCTCCGATGCCCGTGCACGCACCGCCATGTTGGCCTGGATAGGCTATGGTATGGATGCCTTCCTCGGCACCCAGGAAGATCGCAAGCGCGGGCTCCACGTAGATAGTGTGCTGATCAACAGCCGTTATAACCGCGTGCGGTATCGTGGCGCCACCCTGGGTAAAGGCGGCGGCATGGTTACTCTTCTTCATATTACTGTCCCTTCCCGCGTGAAAATTGAGGCCGAGATGCTCGATGCCGAAGGCCACACGTCGCCCTACATGGTGCGCGTAGGAAATCTCTGGCTGGTGGCGGACGTACCCTTCGCCTACATCGGCGACCGGGACCGCTATTTTGCCTTCTGCGACCTGATGCACGACATGCTCGGCGTACACCATGCATCCTCCCACCGGGCCATGATCCGCATCGAAGACGTGACCCCAGATGACGAGCCGGAGGTACTGCAGCGTGCCGTCAATATGCTGGTCAAGGAAGGCGTTCCATTCCAGATCTCGCTGGTACCTGTCTTTGTCGACCCGGCTTCACGGCGTGAGGTTCGCCTCTCAGAGAGTCCTCAAATGGTCAAAGTCCTCCAAGAAGCGACTGCAAGGGGCGCCACCCTGGTGCTGCACGGATATACACATCAATATCGCGGTACGACCCCTGATGATTTCGAGTTCTGGGACGGTTTCCGCAATACACCGCGTGCGGACGATTCGCCGGAGCTGGTACGAGAAAAACTCAACGCTGCACTCGATGAGTGCTTCCGCAGCGGTCTCTATCCCGTTGCGTGGGAAACGCCCCACTACGCTGCATCACCCACAGACTACGCCGAATTTGCCCGCGTCTTCTCCACCTTCAACGAAGAAACGATGATCGACCTGCAGGGCTCACAACAGTCCTTTCCGTTCCCTACGGTCGACATCCGTGGAATGTATATTGTCCCGGAGAATATCGGTTATCTGCCCCAGGAGAACCCGTCCCCGGAGACGCTCATCGAGAATGCCCGCGCCATGCTGGTGGTCCGTGATGGCATAGCTTCAGCATTTGTGCACGATTTTCTCGATCTTCGTCTCCTGCAGCAGACGGTCCAGGGGATCAAGAAACTGGGATATAAATTTACCTCGCTCGCCGACTTCGATTGCCGCGTGGCCGTAGATGACCGTCTCATCGTGACCGGCAAAGCATCGAGAACTATCACGCTTCGAGATTCTTATCTGAGGCAGTTCATCATAGGTCGTGACGGTTCTCACCGACAGGAAGCCTGGTCGAAGACGCGCCAGACCGGGACCGTAACGATTGCACTGCAACCCAGACCCGGTGAGATTCTCGTTGCTATAGGCATGGACGAACTCCCTGTTAAGCCGCCCGGAATACTCGCGTGGTTGGGGCAGAAGCTGAGCAATACGCTCGTTCAGTGGCGACCGCAGAACCCGGTGGCAGCACAGGCCCGCGCAATGAGGGCCGCTGTGCTCTGGGATAAGACAGCGACCGGCGGCGAGAGTAACGACCAGGCGAGTTTCGCCAATACCTTTCGCGTCTATGGCACGCCTCTCAGGTTGATCCCGATTTCTGATCTGTCAAACATGACTCTCGATCCAAACGAAGTGCTGATAGCGCCCCATACAGCGGCAACGGCGCTCAGTGCAGCCGATATAAGCCGCATCACACAGTTCGTACGTAGTGGCGGACAACTGGTGTTGGACGGACGCACTCGACTCGCCGAGGCCGTTGGTGTTCGTTATCCTGGTGGTACGGTAAGGGTGGAGCGCGTGACCGACCAGGCCCAGGTGGACCTTCCTTTACAATGGCGGCCCGCTGTTTTTATGGAGAGGTTCCGCTTACCGGACCGCGCTGTCATTACCAGCAAGGACACGGAAAATCATACCGGCCTCGCGGGGACATTCTCTGCGGGCTCAGGAAAAGTACTGTACATGGGCGAGATGCTCGATCCCTTCACGGCCGACGGCGTGAGCCATTACCCCTTTCTCTTTGAGCACGCGTTGAAGGCATTTGACCGGATGCAGCCCGCCAAACGGCGTTCCATCGAGTTGTATTTCGACCCCGGGCTCCGCACCGAGGTGAGAATCGCG
>PMYF01000516.1 GCA_003171295.1 Acidobacteriota bacterium
AAACGCAATCTTGACCCGCAGAAGTTCATCCTGGTGCAGAAGCCGTATATGGAGCGGCGGGCCTACGCGACCTTCAGGAAAGTCTGGCCCGAGAAGCAGGTACTGGTCACCTCGCCGCAGATCACCTGGGCAGATTATCCCCACGCTGAAATATCCAGGTCCGAGGTCATCAGCATTATGGTGGGGGATTTACAGCGCATCCGGCTTTACCCTGAAAAGGGCTTTCAGATTCCTCAGGAGATCCCCCCNNATCCAGGAGTAGCCTCCCGCAGGGCGGCAGTGAGGCGCCGCGCCGCCTACTTTCTTCCCAGCAGCCGGATGCGGCCTGTGAAGGCGCGCCCCTGGACACCCGAGAAGGTGAGGAAATGGGGTGAATCGATGTTGGAATCAACATAGGAAGGATTCTCGCGGCCGGTGATGTTAATCACACCGCCCCGCAGCGCCCACTGAAAACCCACCAGGGTGAAGCGCCGTTCGAGGCTCAGGTCAAGCGAGAAGTAGTACGGGAAGCGCCGCGAACCGGGTGCGCCGACCACCTCCTGCGCGTCGTTCTGCAAGGTGAACGGGAAACCGTCGCGCCAGTCGAGCGCGTAAGCCAAGTCAACCTTGTGCGTGACCGGCAGCCAACCCCATGACAGCAAGCGGTTGGGTGTGTCCCAGGCCAGGGGCCCGCCCGCCTGCGGGCTGAAGAGCACGGTATCGATGTTGTAACCAAAGACGGCGTTCGAATGGGCGCGCGAGTGCGTGTAGGAAGCAAACACCACGTGATTCTGACGGAAGACGTGGCGCAGCGTCAGCTCCGCGGCATCGTAACGATCATGCCGGTCATTGCTCAGGATGAACTGCCCCGCGAAGGGCCCCGTGGGCGATGTGGAAGCGGCGGGATTGAGAAACGTCCAAATGTCGCGCCCACGCTTGTCCACGAATTGCAGGCGCAAGTAAGTGGACTGCGGCAGCTTCTGCTCGACCGCCACACTGGCGTTGACCACGTGTGGGAATCTCAGGAGGCGCTGCTCGATCGTGAAGGTGCTTGCGACCGGCGGCTGGATCAGGTTCTGCCCGGCCGCGTCATAGAATAAATCGGTCCGCGTGCCGGTGAGTGAGCGCGTGAGGATGTCGAGATTGCTCGGGTCGCGATAGATGCCGATGCCCCAGGAAATCTTGGTGTCGCCATTCCGCTTCACCAGAACCGTGGAAGCCAGCCGCGGGGAAGGGGCCAGGGTGCGGATGATCTCATCCCAGTCCAGGCGCACGCCCGGTTCCAGCAGCCAGCGGGCCGTCACGGCCCAGCGGTCCTGAACGTAGGCGCTGGCTTCGACATTGTCGCGGGTGAATGCCGGAGCGTTCGTAAAATCGACGCGTCGGGAGAGCGTGCCGTCCTCACGCCGCACCAGGTAGGGCAGGCGGTTAAATTCCTGATGGTCGCTCACGCGGTCGCTCGTGAAGCCCAGCTTGAACTCGTGCTTGCCCGCGGCGCGCCGGGGGGGAAGAAACAGGTTGCCGATCCCCTCCAGGCGGTCCGCATGGCCGTGGTTCGTGGCATAGAAGTTACCGCTGCTCCCGTCCGGGGTGACAACGTAAGTCTCGGCGCCCATGGGCACGGACACACTTTTGAAGCGGCTGGCCGCCACGCCTAATTCCAGCAGCGTGCCGTTGCGGAAAAGGTGTTGGTCCTTGAGGATGAACAGGAAAGCGCCGGTCGATAACTTCTGCGTCGTGGAAATCGGATCGAAGGGATCCAGCCCGGCATGCGGGGAGCGAAAGTAGTTTACCAAAACACTAGCTGTTATATTGTTATTTTGACTAAGGTTGATCTGCACTTTGGAAAGGTTGCTGCCACGCCAGACGCTGTTACGGTCGGCTCCCGTGGGCAGCTCTTTGAAAATGCTCAGATCGTACTCGCCCTCCCACGCGTCCATGAACCATGCCTTACCCTTGCGGAGCGGCCCCGAAAACAGCCCGCGTGGCGTCCAGCTATCCAGGTTGAAGCCTTTGCGGTTCTGCAAGTTCGGAAAGAAATCCGTGGCCGTCGCGCGCCAGTGGTCGTCGCCCATCCCCGTACGCAGGCTGATGACTCCACCCGAACCCTTGCCGTATTCGGTCGAATAGCGGCTGCTCGCCACGTCCGCGGAACGCAGCGCATCCACACTGACGCGCGCGAGGAACTGGCCGGTCGCGGGGTCGGACACGTTGAAGCTGTCGATCTGGTCGTAGATCTGGCGGGTGCTCGCCCCATCCACATGCACCTGCCCCGTGTAATCCTGCAGCACGCCGGGCAGCAACGGCAACGCATAGCGAATGTCGCGCGTTACGGTGAAAGGCAGGTCGATGATCTGGTCGCTGTTCAGTGTCTCACTGGCCTGGGTTTTCGCGGGGTCGATCGCCGGGGGCGAATAGACTACATTCACCTGCTCGGAAAATTCCCGCACGTGGTTGAGCGTCACATCAACGCTGCTCACTTCCCCTACATGGATTTCCTTCTCGCTGACCGCGAAGAAGCCTTCCTTCTCGACCCGGAGCGAGTACACGCCCGGCGCGAGGCCGGCGAATTGCTTGCGGCCGGCATAGTCCGTTTCGCCATGCCCCGCCTCGGGCCCTTCCCGGGGGGTAAGCGCGATGCGCGCCGAGGGAACCGCCACGCTGTTCTCGTCCGAAACCGTAACTTGCAGCTCCACGGCCCCCGGCGCGCCTTGCCGCGACTGCGCCGCCTGCGGAATCGTCAGGGCGGCCGCGAGCGCCAGGGACAGAAGCACTATTCCACTCCGCTGCGGCGCCGCAACGACGCGATGCGCCGGCGCAGTTCGAGCCCTACTTCTTCGAAGCGCCATCAATGCAGAAATCCTCTGCGCCATGTTGGGCGATTGTCCCCGTCAAGGAATTGTACCGCCCTGGTGGGTTCGTTTGCATCGACTTTCGCGCCGCGTCCCGCCCAGGGATCAGGTGCAGTGGCTCAAGCCCGGCCTCCTGGCGCAGCGCGTTGACGCCTTCGGGGTCGGCCGTTATCCAGGGACGTGGGCACTCGTGGGAAGGGGGTAGGGTCTATTCCCTGCAAGTAGGCGTGCAGTGCAGACCTGCTTTACGAACAGTCGAAAGTTGANNGGCTTGCCTCTTCGACCGTTCTCAAGACTACCTGCTTACGCGCCGCCATCTGAAATTGGCTCGAGCTTGTGAACCATGTCGGCTTCTTCCAGAAGTTCTTCGGCGGTCAACTGGCAGGCGATCTTGAGGCAGCCGGTCTCCAGACACTTGGGACAGTTCACGATAATGCGATCGAAGAGAAAATCCGCGAGCTGCTGGGTTGTAAATACACGTGCCATAGAGTAAATCCTTCACCAATGCGAGCGCTCGGGCTGTGGGTCACTCCCCGGGCTCATTATACTCTTGCGAAGCGATTAGAAACGCAAAACTCACTCGAGATTGCAAAAGGACAAGCACCTAGCTACCGTCGGGTCTTTCCTGACTGCGGGTTTTGGGGGTATGCCAACTGGTAGCCACTGTTGATTTGTCTCTGGAATCCGCTGAGTTCTTATCCAGAGGAGTGAGAGGATCGTTGCTCGGGCGGTTTGGCGCCGGCAGTGACTGCGTGTAGAATCGGAGCGATGCGCCAGCCATCTTGCATACAAAGGAGGAGGTTCTCCCGCCCGGCATTTCTGATTCTCTTCCTGGCCCCAGCCTTTTGCCTTCCCAACCACTACCCGCGAATTCTCGGAGGCCCCTCCGTCGAGGATGAGGCATCGCCCGGTGAATCCGTGCGGACGCAATTGGACCAGCTCAATTCGGAAGGGTTGCGGTTAATGGGCACCGGACAAGTCGACAAGGCGATAGCAGAGTTCCGCAAGGCGATCGTGGCCGACTCGGGCAACATTGAGGCGCTCAATAATCTTGGTATTGCCTTGGGGAAAAAGGGGGACGCTCAGGAGGCGTTGGCGGTGTTCCATCATGCCCTCCACCTGAACCCCAACAACCCCCAACTCCACAGCAATCTGGCATTGGCCCTTCGCCGTTTAGGACGCCCCCACGAAGCCTGCGTAGAGATGAGCAAGGCTTCGTCACTCGATCCCGGGAATAGTGAGATACTGCGTTACTTGGCGACGCTGCGGATGGAGATTGGTGACGACCAGCAGGCCGAACGGGATCTGCGCGCCGCGATTTCCGCTGAACCTTGCTCCGCCGAAACCCACGCCGCGCTGGCACGACTGCTGGTGCATGAGAAACGATCCGCCGAGGGCCTGGACGAGTATCGCGCTGCGATTCGCTGCAGTCCCCGTCAGGCCTCGCTCCACTACGAGTCAGGCATCCTGCAAAAGACGTTAGGTGACTTCGCCCACGCTGCGGAAGAATTCAGGGAAGCCCTTCAGCTCGAACCCGGGAACCCGAAGTTTCATCAGGCGCTAGGTTCGCTGGCCCTCCAAGAGGAGGAATTGACCACAGCGGAGGCCGAACTGCGCAGGGCCGTGCAACTCGATCCTCACTTGGGAGAGTCCCACCGGGACTTAGGGCTCGTCTTGCGTCGACAAGGCAAGCTCGACGAGGCCATCCTGGAACTCCAGAAGGCGACCCACCTCCTTCCCAACGACGGATCCTCTCGCCTCATGCTGGCTCAGGCCCTGCGCAAGGCGGGGCGGACCGGCGAGGCAGCGCCCGTCCTGGATTCTGCTCAGGCCAAGGCCCAGCGTGAAAAGAACTCGGAGCTGGCCAAGGCCTATAACAACGAGGCTACGGCCTTGCTCCAGAAAGGCCAATCGGAAGAGGCGGCCGAACGACTGCGCCAGGCGATTCACCTCGATCCCACAGACCCGCTTTCCCAATTCAACCTTGGCCTCGCGCTCCTCCTTCAGCCCAGAGCGGACGAGGCCATCGCCCAGTTCCACATCGTATTGCAGATCCAACCCGACGACCCCGACGCTCACTATTATCTGGGGCGGGCGCTTTTGGCCAAGGATCGTGTCAAAGAAGCACTGAGGCACTTGCAAACGGCCGCTCGACTGATGCCGAACGACGCCTATGTGCACAACACTCTGGCGGTGGCGCTGTCCAGGACAAATCAGTTCCGGGAGGCAGCGGCGGAGATGCGAACTGCCTGTCAGTTGAGGAGTGTCGATACGCTGTTCGCGGAGAATCTTGCCTGCATCGAAAGGCACCTTCAAGGTTGTGCTCCGCAGCTCTCAGAGCTGCAGACCAGCCCAGCGGAGGGTGAACAGAAGTGAGTGACGCAGACCGCAGGCTCGGCGTTCTCCCTCGGCCGGTCGGCGAATTGCGGCAGCCCTCTACCCGGACCTCCGGCGACTCACGGTTGGGTTGGGGAGCAAGCGGCCATGCGGGGACGAGCCGGGGAATACTGTAAGTGCAGCATGGCGCAGTGGCATTTACTCCTGCGCATGGATAGCCGGAAACGATTGGGCGCGATGTCGGAACGTGGGCGCAAGACCCGACCCGCCGTTCTCTTGACACCGCGGGAGCTACGCGCCTATGTTCAGGCGATAGTCCGGGTTGTTCCGCGCAAATCTTACTTTGACTGAAAGTGGAGGGAAACTTCATGCACCTGACCTCACGTGGGCAATGGCCACTTCTCATCGGCTTTTGTCTCATCCTCTCTGGCTCGGCTCTTTGCGCCCGGAGTGCCACGGCTCCGGCTATCATCCCCAAGCCCGCCAAGATGGAGGGCAAGCCCGGCGTTTTTGCCATCGGCCCGAGCACTCGGATTTTCTTTGCGCCCGACGATGCGGGCGGAGCCCAGCGCGTAGGTGAGTACCTGTCCGCGTTGCTTGCGAAGTCGCTGGGGCGCAAGATTCCAGTCCAGACCGCACCGAATACCTTCGAGCTTGGCGGCGCCATCCTGCTTTCGGCCGCCGCCCGAGGTGGGGAGGGTCCGGAAAGTTATCAGCTCCTCGTGACGGAGCAGACCATCCGCATCAGCGCTTCGACCGTCGCGGGCTTGTTCTATGGCGTCCAGACGCTGCGCCAGATGCTGCCAGCGGAAATCGAATCCGGCGCGCCGCTGACCCAGCCGCTGGAAGTGCCGAGCGTGTGGATCCACGACAGCCCGCGCTACGCATGGCGCGGCCTGATGCTCGACAGCAGCCGCACGTTTCTCTCCTTGGACTACCTCCGGCGCACCATCGATCGCATGGCGCTCTACAAATTGAACATGCTTCACCTGCACCTGACGGATGACCAGGGCTGGCGGCTGGAAATCAAAAAGTACCCCGAACTGACCACGGTGGGCGCCCACTTCGCCACAAGTTTCGGGGGAGGCGGAGGGTTCTACACACAACAAGAGATGCGCGATCTCATTGCTTATGCCGGCGAGCGCAACATCACCATTGTGCCGGAAATCGAGATGCCCGGCCACTCGACGGAG
>PMYF01000470.1 GCA_003171295.1 Acidobacteriota bacterium
GCGTTGGGCATGCCGCCGATGCCGATCTGCAGGCACGCGCCGTCCTCGATCTCGCCGGCGATGATGCGGGCAACGGCGCGGTCGATCTCTGTTGGCTGAGGATTGGGCAGTTCCGGCGCCGGTTCGTGATCGCCTTCGACGATATAGTCCACCTCGCTCAGGTGGACGCCGTTCTCGTCTCCGTAGACGTACGGCAGCCCCCGGCTCACCTCGACGATGACCATCTTCGCGCTTTCCACGACCGCGCGGTGCCAGAAATTGGAGGTGCTGAAGTTGAAGTAGCCGTTCTCGTCCATCGGGCAGGTCTTCAGAATGGCGATGTCCACTGGGGCAAGAAAACGGCGGTAGTAGTCCGGCACTTCGCCCAGGTTCAGCGGCATGTAGTGGCAGCGCCCGGCATCGTGTCTCTTGCGGTCGTAGCCGGAGAAGTGCCAGCTGAACAGAAAAAATCGATTTCCTCCCCCCTCGCATTCCGCCACCGCCCGCGGCCTCATCGATAGGCAGGAGCGGATCTTCACGTTTTCAAGCGCCTCCCACCGTGCAGCGAGCGCTTGATCGATCACGTCCGGCTGGCCGAGCCCGGAGCCGTAATCGAGCCACATGCCGGACCTGACGAAGGCTGCAGCCCGTTCCGGGGAAATAGTCTGCGCAGGAGCGCGAGCGATCTTCTTAGGCATGCGGGTAGTCTCTCGATCTTAAGGCATTGTGGACTTACGAGGACTGAGGTGAACCACCTCAAACCCCGCTGGAGGCAGGCTGATCCGCCATCGAATCTTCCCCGCCTGCGTGCGGCTCGCGGGAACGCTTTCTCCCCCTTTGACGATCGTCACATCGAACTCCGTCGATTCCAGGCCCACGGCCTGAGGATCGAAATCTATGTTCCCGGCGTAAGCTTTCTCGCCGCTGCAATTGGCCAGGGTAAGCCACACCGAACTCCCGTCCACGACCGGCGTCACCTCCAGAAAATCGTAAACCGGATCCAGCGTCACATACGGTCTCAATAGAGGAACCGCCTCGCTGAGATTCGTGAGTACCGGATGCTTTTCGGCGTAGGCATTGAGCTCCGGCAGATCTGCGCGCTCGTTGCCCAGATCTACTACGGCTTTGAAATNNAAGTGGGGCATCACATGGTGAATCCGCCAGAAGTCGCCCAGTTGGGCGTTCAATCCCGAGAATGCATCCAAATCCGGTCCTGACACGATCTTTTTCATCGGTAAGAGGATCGCGACCGGTTGCTCCGGCGTTATCCCCTTGATCTGCGCCATCGTGTCGCGCCAAGCCTGGTATTGCCACCAGGCATCGGCATATCCAGCTTGGTTTTGCGGCGGCGGATAGATGAAGAAATCCGCACCAATCTCGAATGGCGCTCCCATAGCGAGGTGGCCCAACCATCGGGAGGTCTCCTCAGTCAGTCCGCTTTGCTGCGGCGTCCACTCTTCAAAGAGNNAGGTACCTGGTAGGATCGGGCCAGGCTGCCAAAGACAACGGCGAGCCCCGTGAAGTCCGCATCGTCCAGCACCACGATGGCGTTATAGCGTTTGGCGGCCTTGAAGAAGATATCCGGGTCGTTCTCCATCACGCTAGGCCCACTCACGGCCCCGGCTATGTCGCCTCCCCAGTAATAAAGCATGGGGGCCTTGGTCCGGGCCCGCACCAGGCGCGAAATCTCGTCGTACGTCTGGATGACGCTCTGGTGCCGAAAGTCTTGATAGACGGCGAACAGCGGCTCACCCGGCTTAGCCGCTGGAACTTGGCTCCAGTCCGCAAAGGAGGTATGCCACTGTTGGTTGAAGGCGGCCAGAGTCTTGTAAGTCCGGGGCAGCCTTCGGTGAAACTCCTCGATGTCCGCCGGAGCGTAGCCCGCGATTCCATGGGTCGGTGCCACGCCTGAGTTTTTGTAATTTTGCGGCCCCCACATCGCGTCCAACCATCCGTAGTTGGCAAACAAGCCCCCGAAGCCGGGCTTGCCATTCACGTGTTCGACCGTCCGGCCAACGTAATCGAAATATGCCTGCCGGGAATCCTTATCCCACCAGGAAGGCTCACTCGTGGTCATGCCTTCGCTGGTCAGGTCGCGCGCCGTGACCCATAGCGGGGGATTCTTGCCCGCTACTTTGGGTGGCGCCTCCGCCCAGACGCTCTGCCAAAAAATCAGGTAAAGCCCGATATGCGCCTTGGCGGCCGAAGCCAGGTAGCTATCCAACAGCGCAAAATCGTACTCGCCCCGGCGCGGCTCAATGCTGCCCCACACCAGGTTGATCTCCACGCCATTCATCCCCGCTTTAGCTAAAGCGGCAAAATCCGCGTCCGTCCATGGCGTACTGGCAGCCTGACCCTCGCCCGGCTTCAGGTAGTCGATTTGAACCCACCAGTATGGGTTCCCAGGGCTTGGAGTGGTTTGCGCTGCTTCACTCCCTTTCGCCGCGCCAGGGAGCGCCGAGCTTTCCGAAAGGCCGATGGCGGGATAAAGAGCAACCAAAATGAAGAGGATGGCTGTGAAAACAAGAGGCTCTTTTCCGTTAGAAATCCACTTTCCTTGCTTGGTCATCATGTGATCGAATCTCCTTCTCTCCAAAGTTGTATGCCCGTTGGCGCAAAAAACAATCTTGTTCACCCTCACTGGTGTGTGCGACGAGGTGTTGCAGCGTCACTGGAT